>JAVHYH010000117.1 GCA_031119155.1 Brevundimonas sp. | reverse complement strand
AGCCCGATCAGGGCCTCGCGCAGGCGGATTTCCTCGACCTGCTGGTTCTCGGCCAGCAGGTTGTCCGGCGGAACCGGGGCCTCGTGCAGGACGACATGGCCGAAGGCGAGCCCTTCGGCGAACCGCTGCCCTTTCAGACGCTCCGGGCGGTGCGGGGCGACCTCGATGTCGCGCAGTTCTTCCTGACCCAGCAGCTCGCCGGAGGCCACGGTCTCGGCCAGCACCATGGCGATGGTCTGGATGTCCTCGACCTCGTCCTCGTCATAGCGACGCTCGGACCGGTTCTGGACGACCAGCACGCCGATGGCCCGGCCGCCGCGCAGCAGGGGGGCGCCGAGGAAGGCGTGATAGGGGTCTTCGCCCGTTTCCGGACGGTAGGAGAAGCTGGGGTGGGCCGGGGCGTCTGACAGGCTGATCGGGCCGGCGCTGCGCGCGACCTCGCCGACCAGACCCTCGCCGGGACGCAGGCGGGTGTTGTGCACGGCCTCGGGCTTCAGGCCCTGGGTGGCGAACAGCTCGAGCTCGCCCGACGCCCGGCGCAGATAGATGGAGCAGACCTCGGCCACCATCGACTGGGCGATGATGCGCACGACGGTGTCGAGCCTGTCCTGGGCCGGCGCGGCCCCCGCCATAGCCTCGCGGATCTGGCGAAGGAGGTTACGCGGCCCCCTTGTCGTCAATCCGCCAGCCGGCAATGGCCCCTCCCCGAAGATCGAACGCCCCAGATGGGCGCCGCAAAGCTGTATTCCTAGACCGCTTCCAGTCCGTAGGCTGAATGAAGTGCACGAACGGCCAGTTCAGCATAGGCCGCGTCGATCAGAACGCTGATCTTGATTTCCGAGGTCGAGATGGCCTGGAACTTCACGCCCTTGTCCGCCAGCGCCTTGAACATGGTCTGGGCGACACCCGCGTGACTGCGCATGCCGACGCCGACGACCGAGACCTTGGCCACGTCCTCGTCGATCCGCAGTTCCTCGAAGCCGATGTCGGCCTGCGCGGCCTGCATCAGCTCCGCGGCGCGCTGGGCGTCGCGGCGGCCGGTGGTGAAGGTCAGGTTGACCGTCCCGGCGGTGCGGGCCTGCGACTGGACGATCATGTCCACGTTCACATTGGCCTCGGCCAGACGGGTGAAGACGTCGGCAGGCGCGTCAACCCGGTCGGACAGGCCCAGCAGGGTGATGCGGGCCTCGTCACGGCTCATGGTCACGCCGGACACGATGCGTTTTTCCACGATCTCCTCCTCGTCGCAGATCAGGGTTCCGCCCTTGTCGGGCATGACGCCGTCAGCGTCGGGTTCAATAAAGCTGGACAGCACCCGCACCGGGACCTGCTTCGCCATGGCCAGTTCGACCGAGCGGGTCTGCAGCACCTTGGCGCCCAGCGACGCCATCTCCAGCATCTCCTCGTAGGAGACCTTTTCGAGGCGGCGGGCGCGGGATTCGATGCGCGGGTCGGTCGTGTAGACGCCGTCGACGTCCGTGTAGATGTCGCAGGGGCACTCCAGCGCCGCCGCCACGGCCACGGCCGAGGTGTCGGAACCGCCACGCCCCAGCGTGGTGATGCGGCCGCCGCGCGTCACACCCTGGAAGCCGGGAACAATGGCGATCTCGCCGGCATCCAGAGCGGCGCCCAGCACCTCGCCCGGCACGTCCTCGATCCGGGCGCGACCGTGGGCGTCGTCGGTGATGATGGGGATCTGCCAGCCCATCCAGCTGCGGGCGTTCAGCCCCATGTTGCGCAGGGTCAGGGCCAGCAGACCCGAGGTGACCTGTTCGCCCGAGGCGACGACGACGTCATATTCGTCGTCCGACATTTCGACAGGGGCGGCGGGACGGCCCGCGCCGTCAGTCCAGGCGACCAGTTCATTGGTCTTGCCCGCCATGGCCGAGACGACCACCGCGACCTTCTTGCCCGAGGCAGCCTCAGCCGCGACGATGCGGGCGGCGCGACGGATACGCTCGAGGTCGCCCATCGACGTCCCGCCGAACTTCATCACCAGTCGTTGTGAATCGGTTCGCGTCATCCTGACAGGCTGCTCCGTGCTTGCATGAAACGGCGCGCGGGTTCATCGCTGCGCCATGGTCGCTTCTAACGACACGGTATCGGCGCGCAAACCCCAAAGCGCCGGGGAATTCAACGATCAGGCGGAGGGACCGTCGATCGACCCCGCCGACGTGGCCCGCTTCTCGGCCCAGGCGGCCGAATGGTGGGACGCGCGCGGCCCCTTCGCGCCCCTGCATCGCTTCAATCCGGCGCGGCTGAAGTTCGTGCGCGACCGGGTCGCCGAGCGGTTCGGACGGGACGTGACGACGCGCGATGCCTTCGCCGGCCTGACCCTGCTGGACGTCGGCTGCGGCGGCGGGCTGATCGCCGAACCGATGCGACGACTGGGCTTCGAGGTGACGGCGGCGGACGCCTCCAGCGAGAACATCGGCACCGCCCGCGCCCATGCGGAACAGTCCGGCCTCGACATCACCTATCGCGCGGCGACGGTGGAGCAGCTGGAAGCCGAAGGCGCCGGTCCATTCGATGTCGTCCTGACCATGGAAGTGATCGAGCACGTGGCCGATCCCGAGGCTTTCGTCCGCGCCTGCTCACGACTGGTGAAGCCGGGCGGGATCCTGATCGTCGCCACCCTGAACCGGACGCTGAAGGCGCTGGCGCTGGGCAAGTTCGCCGCCGAATACGTCCTGCGCTGGGTGCCCGCCGGAACGCACGACTGGAACCAGTTCCTGAAGCCGGACGAGATCCGCGCCATGCTGGCCCCCGAAGCCCTGACCGTGACCGGCCCGTTCGGCCTGGCGTTCAATCCGCTGACGGATCGCTGGAGCGAGGGCGATTCCGACATCAACTACATGATGGTCGCAACCCGGGACTGATCCCCCCTTACGGCGATTTCACCTACCTTGCGCCCTTGTAACGGGATCACGGCGGGACCGTGTGCGACCCCTTGAGCGTCACTTTCGCCTTGGGGAACACCATCATGAAACGCCTGATCATCGTCGCCGCCGTCACCGCCGCCGCCCTGCTGAACGCCGCCTGCATCACCATCATCGGCGTCGATGACGCGGACTATCGCTGGACCGGCGAGAGCGCGCAGGCTTTTGACGACGCGAAACGGGACTGCCGCCGCGCGGTCGGCGCCAGCGACGAGGGCTCGACGGCCTTCGTCACCTGCATGGCCGACAAGGGCTGGACCCGCGTCCGCGACTAAAGGGTTCGCACCATGTAGCGGGCGTCGGAGCCATAGGAGGCCAGCTTGGCCGCCATCTCCGGCGTCTCGCGCACGACGAAGCCGTGCCGGGCCCAGAACGGCGCGGCGTCATTGACCGCCACCAGGGCTACGGCGGGCCAGCCCGCCTGACGCGCGCTGTCGGCCAGTTGCTCGACCGCCAGCCCCGGATATCCTCCGCCACGGGCGTCGGGATGCAGGGCCATGTCGTGCAGGTACATGACCGAGGCGTCGTCCGGGATGGCCTCGATCAGGGTGTTCAGCGCCGGCGCGGCGTCGATCCGCCAGGGATAGGCGACCATGTAGCCCTTCGGCTCGCCCGCCCCGTCCGCGAGGACGAAACAGCCGGACGGGTTCAGCGCCAGCCGGTTCTCGAACAGGTCACGGCCCTCGAAATGGTCGGGAAAGCCGATCACGGCGATGGCGGCGACCGCGTCGAGATCCGCCGCCGTCATCGGCCGCCAGCCCAGGTGGGGCAGTCGGTGTTCAGCTCGGCCTTCCGGAAGCGCCATTCCACGGTCCTTTCCTCGCCCCCGATCACGCCTTCGATACGGGCGTTCAGGGTGTCGCCGTCGCGCTCATAGACGATCCGCTTGGGGAAGTCGTCGTCACGGGCCTGCTCGAAAACGACGCGGCTCGGGCTGGAAGACACCACCGGGAAGGTCGTCGGCGCCTGTCCCTCGGGCACGGCGAAATAGGCGAAGGCCGCATCCGGCTCGGGCCCGGTCGGTGCGATGCGCGACAGTTCCCAGCCGACACGGCCATTGCGAACCGTCACCGACGTCCCCGCCATCAGGTTCAGCCGTGGCGGACTCCAGGTCTCGGCCACCTGACGGCCGCTCTCACAGGACAGCCAGTAGCCGGCCATCCAGCCGAGGTCGGGCCGCAGCTCGGCTTGAGGGGCGCCGACCAGTGCGGCGGTCATCATCAGGGCGGTCAGCATGTCGGGTCTCCCTCGGGGTTCGAAGGCAAGCTAGGCCGGGTGACCGGCGTCCGGCTTGTAGGTTTGCGACGCGATGGCGCGGGCCAGCGCCTGCTGCTCCCGCGCCCATTCGGTCGCGGTGCAGCCGAGGAAACGGCGGAAGTCGCGAGCCATCTGGGGCTGGTCGAAATAGCCGGCCTCCAGCCCCGCGCCGAGCCAGTTTTCCGCAGCGGGCTGGCCGGGATGGGCCGCATGGTCGAAGATCCGACGGAAGCGGAAGATGGAGCGCAGCATGCGCGGCGACACCCCGACCCGGCCGGCGAAGCGGCGCTGCAGGGCCCGCTGGTCGGCGGCGGACCGGGTCGGTGACGGACGATCCCCGGCGGCGGCCTCGATCTCGGCGCGGATCAGGGGATCGATCCGCCATTCGCTCAGGCGCCGCTGGTCCGCCAGCCAGCGGGTAAAGGCCTCGACCTGCCCGCCGGGATTCCCCGCGGGCGCCGAGAAACCCGCCAACCGCTGGACCATATCCAGTCGTCGGTCCGTCGCCTCGACCAGAGGCAGGCCCAGCCAGTCGCGGGCGCCGTCCGGTTCAAAGCGAATGGCCACCAACTCGGTCGGGCCGACCGGGCGCAGGGCCAGCGGACGGGTCATCTGGCCGGCGAAAAGGGCGGACGGCTGCAAGCGCCAGACGTCATCCTCGCCCTTCTCCTCGTAGGGCGCGCCGAGATCGAAGATCAGTTCGGGACAACCGTCGGGCGCGATGCGCTGGATCACCGGCGCCGGATCGGGGTCGGCATAGGTCCAGATGGCCCGGATGAAGGGCTTCAGGGCCGCGGGCGGCTCGAACTCCTGATAGCGCTCCCCCTCCCCCGCCATGGCCTCAATGGACCTCGGACTTGTCCGGCGGGAGAGATGGCAGGGGCGCGACGGGCACGCCATCGTCGCGCAGCTTCTTCACATCGGCGGGCGTGGCCTCGCCGTAGATTTCGCGCTTCTCGGACCGGCCTTCGTGGATGTCACGGGCTTCGCGGGCGAAGGCGTCGCCGACGTAGTCGAAATTCTGCTCGACGTGGGACCGGACCTCGCGCGCGGCCTCCATCATCATGGTGCGCATCTTCGCGGCGGCGTCGGGCGAGGGCGTGGACTTCTTCGTGCCCGCGACCAACGGGGCCATGATCTGCTTGGACACCGCGTTCGAGCCGCAGACCGGACATTCGACCAGTCCCCGCGCGGCCTGGTCGTCATAGTCGGCCGAGCCGCCGAACCACGCTTCGAACCCGTGGCCCTGGTCACAGCTGAGGGCGTAGCGGATCATCGGGGCAGCGCGAAATCGCGGTCATGGGTCAGTTGCGGCACGGCGTTGCGGGCCTTGTCGACCGCGTCGAAATCGAGCGCGGCGAACAGGACGCCGGGCTCGTCATGGTCCAGCTTGGCGACCACCTCGCCCCAAGGCGCGATGACGGTGGAGCGACCCCAGGTCTTGCGGCCATCCTCATGCGCGCCGGCCTGTGCAGGAGCCAGGACATAAGCGCCGCTCTCGATGGCCCGGGCGCGCAGCAGGACTTCCCAGTGCGCCTCGCCGGTCGGGACGGTGAAGGCGGCGGGGACGGCGATCATCCTCGCCCCGGCCTTGGCCAGCGCGCGGTGCAGCTGCGGGAAGCGGATGTCGTAGCAGATGGTCAGGCCCAAACCGCCCCAAGGCGTTTCCGCCACCACGGCGCCGTCGCCGGGCCGGATCGAGGCGCTCTCGCGCCACCGCTCGCCGGTAGGCAGATCCACGTCATAGACGTGCAGCTTGTCATAGCGCGCGGTCACCGCACCCTGATCGTCGATCAGCAGGGAGCGGTTGGCGGCGCGGTCGTCGCCCTCATGCCCGGACCGGACGATGGCAGAGCCGATCAACAGCCAGACGCCCAGTTCCTTCGCCAGGGCGCGGAGCTTCAGCACCGCCTCGTCCCGGTCGTCCGTGGCCAGCACGGCCTCGCGGGCGACGCGGTCCTGGATCAGGAAGTTGGTCGCCTCGGGCGTCAGGATCAGCTTCGCCCCGCCTGCCGCCGCCTGACGGATCAGGGGCTCGACGTGGGCGAAGGCCGCCCCCGGCGAGGCCGGGGTGCAGGTCTGGATCAGGGCGACGGGAAGCGTGGTCATGCCGCCAGCAATGGGTCCAGCTCACCCTTGCGGTCAAGCGCGTGCAAGTCGTCCGAACCGCCGACGTGGGCGTCGTTGATGAAGATCTGCGGGAAGGTCATGCGGCCGTTCGAGCGCTGGATCATCTCCTGCTTCTTCTCCGGATCGTTCGAGGCGACGATCTCGGTGAACTCCACGCCCTTCTTCTTCAGCAGGGCCATGGCGGCGATGCAGTAGGGGCAACCGGGCTTGGTGTAGAGGACGACTTCGGCCAATTTTCTCTCCAACTCGAAACAGGGCCATGCAGCGATCGCCGCGCGAGGCCCGAGGGTGTCGCCCCTACATAGTCAGTTCCCGCACGGTTCGCACCCGGGCGATGACGGCCAGATCGACCGCGCGGGCGCCGGCCGCCAGAAGCGCGCGGGCGCAGGCCTCAGCGGTGGCGCCCGTGGTCAACACATCGTCGACCAGAAGGATGCGGCGTCCCTTGATGCGACGGGCGCCGGCGGGCGTGACGGCGAAGGCCTTCTTCACATTCAGCCGCCGCCCCCGCGCGGACTTGCCGCCCTGGCTGGTCGTGTGGCTCTGCCGGATCAGGGCGTCGGGCAGGTAGTCAAGGTTCATGTCGCGCGCCAGCGGCCGGGCCACCTCCGCCGCCTGGTTGAACCGCCGGGACAGCAGCCGCCAGCGATGCAGGGGCACCGGAACGATCACATCGGTCTCCGCCAGCAAGGGCGCGGCGGCGCGGCTGAGCCAGCGGGCGAACAGGGGCGCGAACGGCTGGTGGTCGCCATGCTTGAACTTCAGGATCAGCCCCCGCGACGCCTCGTCATACAGGCAGGCCGCCCGGGCGCGGGCGAAGGCGTAGGGCTGGGCCAGACAGGCGGCGCAGCGCTCGGAAGCGAAGGCGCCGCCGTCCATTTCAAACGCCGCGCCACAGCCATCACAGACCGGGTCCTCAAGAAAGATCACCCGGCTCCAGGCGTCCGGGGTCAGGCCCGCCGAGGCGGTGGCTTCAGGGCTGTCATGCGCCAGCGGCGGCAGCAGCAGATCGGCCATGCCGCGGCCCAGTCGACGGCCATAACCGGTCGCGACTTCCCAACGCGTCCTCCAGACCCCATCCTGAAGGCTCATGAGCCCCTCCTCCGGTCCCCCCGTCATCTTCGACAGCCAGCGCCGAACGGCAAGGCTTCAACGCAGCGAAAAGTTGTTCGCCGGCGCCGATTTCCTTCATGCGCGCGCCGCCCAGACCGCCGTCGACAGTCTGGACGCCCTGTTGCGGGAGTGGACCGAGGTCGCGGACCTTTCCGCCCGGCCGGGGCCTTTCGTCGCCGCCCTGACCGACGCCTATGCCGCCGCGCGGGTCGGACCGGTGAAGACCGTCGGCAGCCTGGCCGCCCGCGCCGCGCCCGGCGCCGGGCCGCTGGACCTGCCGGATCAATCGCAGGACCTGATCGTCAGTCTGATGAGCCTGCACTGGGCCAATGACCTGCCGGGCGCGCTGAGCCAGATCCGCCGGGCGCTCAAGCCGGACGGGTTGTTCGTCGGGACATTGCTGGGCGCCGGGACGCTGAAGGAACTGCGCGCGGTGCTGACCGAGGCGGAGCTGGAACAGCGCGGCGGCGCACAGGCGCGGGTCTCGCCCTTCGCCGACGGCTTCGACGGCGCGGCCCTGCTGCAGCGGGCGGGCTTCGCCCTGCCGGTGTCGGATGTGGACCGGCTGACCGTGCGCTATCCGGACCTGCTGGCCCTGATCCGCGACTTGCGCGCGATGGGCGAGACCAATGTGCTGGCCGGCAACGGCCGCCCGCTGACACGCGGCATCATCGCCCGCGCGGCGCAGCTCTATGCGGAGAAGTTCGGCGAGGCCGATGGCCGTATTCCGGCGACCTTCGAGATCGTCCATCTGGCTGGCTGGGCGCCGCACGAAAGCCAGCAGAAGCCGCTGCCGCGCGGCTCGGCCAAGGTCCGGCTGGCGGACGCGCTGGGCGTGAAGGAGCAGACGGGCGAGGAGTAGACTTCGGCTCAAGTCGCCCGAAGGGCGGTAGGCCAAGGAAAAAGGCCTAGCCGCCCATGGCGGTACGAAGGGTGTTCATCGCGGCGTTGAAGATGCCACTGGACGTGCCGCCGAAGGCGGTCAGCGCCGACAGGATCACCAGAAAGATCAGGGCGATGATCAGGCCGTACTCGATGGCGGTCGCACCGCGCTCGTCGCGCCAGAAGCGGGTCAGAAGGCGTTTCATCGGCGCCTCCCTTTCCGGACGGCTAGAGCAGATCGCGCAGCCAGGCGATCAGGGGTTCATCCGCCGGAGGCATGGGGTAGTCCGACAGCTGGTTCGGTCGCACCCATTTCAGGCCCGAATGCTCGCGCGCCTGAACCACTCCCGACCAAAGTCGGCACAGATACAGTGGCATCAAGAGGTGAAAGGACTCGTAAGCGTGACTGGTAAACACGAACGGGGACAGGCAGGCCTCGGTCACGTCGATGCCCAGCTCTTCCTTCAGCTCGCGGATCAGCGCCGCCTCGGGCCGCTCGCCCGGCTCCACCTTGCCGCCGGGAAACTCCCACAGCCCCGCCAGCTGCTTGCCCTCGGGCCGCTGCGCGATCAGCACCCGGCCGTCGGGGTCGATCAGGGCGACGGCGACGACGAGGACGGTCTTGATGGGGTCGGTCATGGCTGGCGTCCGGCGAAGAAGGTGACGAGGTCCCGCCCCCAGTAGCTGATTCCGAGGATGTGGACCGAGCCCTCCAGAATCAGGAATTTGATCGCCGCACGGCGTCGAACGGTCAAAACGCGAACCCGGTCATCATCGGGATCAAGCTGACGACCGATCATCGGGAACCAGCGCAAGCCTTCGCAGGCTCGCTTGATCTCCAGCAGAAATCGCTCGGCGGCCATCGGCCGGTCCGATGCGATGTGGTCGAAGAGCCCCTCGAGGTCGCAGACCGCCTCGGGGCGATAGATCAGATCAAGCGGCGCGCGCGGCACGCTTCATCCGCTGCTCGAGGCGGGACCACACATCGTCATGACTGATGCCGCCCGACGGATCATCCAGCACGGCCTGCACCTGATCGCGCAGGCGTTGGAGCGCGTCAGCAGGGAGGACGCCGTTGGCGAGATCCTCAAACTCCCGATCGCTCAGGCAGGCATCCGGTTGCTGTGCGGGACTGGCCATGAGCCAGACCCTACCACCGTCAGCTCCGGTAGTCGCCGTTGATCTCGACGTAGCGCTTGGTCAGGTCGCAGGTCCAGACGGTGGCGGAGGCTCGGCCGGAGGCGACATCGACGGTGATGTCGATCTCGGGCTTCTTCATATAGGCGCTCATCTTCGCCTCGTCGTAGGTCGGCGAGGGCGCGCCGTCGATGGCGGCGACGTGCGGGCCGAATTTGATGGCCAGACGGTCGCGATCCACCGGCTCCTCGGTCTTGCCGACGGCCATGACGACCCGGCCCCAGTTGGCGTCCTCGCCGGCCAGGGCGGTCTTGACCAGCGGGCTGTCGGCGATGGACTTGGCCAGCTTGCGGGCCGAGGCGGGCGAGGCCGCGCCGTCCACGGTGATCTTGACGAATTTGGTCGCGCCTTCGCCGTCGCGGACCAGCTGGTGGGCGAGGTCCAGCATGATCTCGTCCAGCGCACGGCTGAAATCCTTCAGACGACGGTCGCCGACCCGGCCGATGCGCGGCGCGCCCGAGGTTCCGGTGGCGAACAGCAGGGCGGTATCGTTGGTCGAGGTGTCGCCGTCCACGGTCACGCTGTTGAAGGTCGTGCGGACATGCAGCCCCAGCAGGGCCTGGAGCACGGCGGGCGAGATGGCCGCGTCGGTGACGATGAAGGCCAGCATGGTCGCCATGTCCGGCGCGATCATGCCCGAGCCCTTGGCGATG
>JAVHYH010000116.1 GCA_031119155.1 Brevundimonas sp. | reverse complement strand
CCGGCCTGGAAGACCGCACCTTCAATGCGGAACAGTGGTGGTCGGTCGCCACGCCGCTGCTGGAACGCACGCGCGGTTTCGCGGTGGAAGAGATCGGCCGCAGTGTGGAAGACCGCCCGCTGCGCCATGTCCAGTGGGGCCAAGGCAAGATACCGGTGCTGCTGTGGTCGCAGATGCATGGCGACGAAAGCACGGCGACGATGGCACTGGCCGACCTGTTCCGCTTCCTGGGCGAACATGCCGACCATCCGCTGGTGAAACAGTTGCAGGCGAACACCACGCTGCACTTTTTCCCGATCGTGAACCCTGACGGCGCTGCGCGCTTCCAGCGCCGCAACGCGCAAGGCATCGACCTCAACCGCGATGCACGGATGCTGGCCACGCCCGAGGCGCGCACGCTGAAGGCATTGTTCGACCAGGTGGCGCCGAAATACGGCTTCAACCTGCACGACCAGCGCGTCGGTTACCGCGCCGGCGACTCCGACCGCGGCACCGCCATCGCGCTGCTGTCGCCACCGTACAACCACGCCGCCGACGTCAACGAGGTGCGCACGCGCGCCATCGAAGTGGCGGGCGTCATCCGCACCGCGCTGGAGCCGTATCTTGCCGGCCACATCGCGCGCTGGGACGAAGAGTTCGATCCGCGTGCGTTCGGCGACCTGACTACGCAGTGGGGCGCGAGCACGGTGCTGATCGAAGCCGGTGAACACCTGGGCGTGGTGACCGGCCTGCCGACCATCACCGTCGGTTCGGTCGGGCTGGACGGGGAGTTCATCGCGGCCTTCGGCGGCGCGGGCTCGAAGCCGGCCTCGCTGGACGGGCTGATCGAACGGCTGGAGCGCGAGGAGTTCGATCTCGTCGCCGTCGGCCGCGCCCTGCTGGCTGACCCGTACTGGGTGCAGAAGATTCGCGACGGCCGCCACGACGAACTGCAGGACTTCGAGCGTCAGGCCATGCTGACGCTCAGCTAGGCTTGATCGACGTCAGGGGCGCTCGGCGGTGACGTCGAGCCCCCGCAGCACCGGCTGGTCGTCCTTCAGCCACACCTTGACCTGCAGGGCGCGGGCCAGCGCGGTCTCCGGATAGCCGGGGAAGGGGCCGGGGCGCGGCGTCCAGTCCACATCGATGCAGGGCGCCTGCAGGGTCAGCGTCTGGCCCGCGGTCAGGTCGCCCTTGTCGACCGAGGCGATCCGTCCCTCGACCTCGCACGCGCCTTCCAGAACGCCGGGCGCCAGCATCTGCACGCGAGACACGTCCAGCACGACCACATCGGTCGCCTCGGCGCGGGCGCGCTCATAGGCGGCGGGCGGCAGTTCGGCGAAGGCGGGCCCGGCGAGGGCGCCGGCGGCGACGGTCAGGGCGATCAGGCGGCGCTTCAGCATGTCAGCGTTTCTCCAGCGTGCGGAAGGTGAAGGCGTGGTCGTCCTTCTCGCCGGCAGGATGCGCTTCGGAGGCGACCTCCGTCCACTGGTCGGCGTCGAAGGCGGGGAAATGCACGTCGCCGTCGGGCGCCGCGTCCACCTCGGTGATGTAGAGCCGCTTCGCACGGGGCAGGACCGCCTGGAACAGGGCCGCGCCGCCGATCACGCAGACCTCGTCCACCCCGTCCTCGGCGGCGTGCTCCCGCGCGATCTCGATCGCCTCGTCCAGACTGGTGCAGACCAGGGCGCCCTTGGCCTCGCCGTCCTCGCCATAGCCCTCGTCGCGGGTGACGACGACGTTCAGCCGGCCGGGCAGGGGGCGCAGGGGCAGGCTCTCCCAGGTCTTGCGGCCCATGATGCAGGGCTTGCCGATGGTGATCGCCTTGAACCGCTGCAGATCTGACCGCAGGCGCCAGGGCAGATCGCCGTCGCGGCCGATCACGCCGTTGGAGCCGCGCGCGACAACGAGAACGAGGGAGGGAACGGCCAAGGTTCTTATCCGCTTAGGGGGAAGATCACTCTCCATAACGCGAGGTCCCGCATGGGCAAGTACGTCCCCGCCATCGTCACCGGCCTGATCGTCACCGTCGTGGTCGGCTTCCTTCTGGGGCTGGCCGGGTTCCGGGGCTTCGCCGCCTGGTATGTGCCGCTCTTCGTCGGCCTGTTCACCGGCTACATCATGGCCAACCTTCAGGGCACCAAGGCCAGCCCGCAGGCGACCGAGGCCCAGAAGACGGCGGCGCTGACGCTGCGCCCGGCGCCTGGCAAGGCCCTGATCCTCGTCCACCGGCAGGGCTTCGTCGGCAAGGCGGCGGGCATGGAGATCACCCTGGACGGCCGGGTGCTGGGCCAGCTGAAGTCGCCGCAGTTCACGGCGGTCGAGGTCGATCCGGGCGCCCATACGCTGGAGTTCGGCTTCGTCGGCCTGGCCGCCTCACAGAACAAGCGGGAGGTCGTGCCGGTCACGGCGGCCGAGGGTCAGGCCGTCGCCTTCCGCGCCACCATCTCGATGGGCATGGGCAAGAACACCATCAAGGTCGAGCGCGATGACCAGGTCCACAGCCTGACCGACGACCTGCGCCGGATGAAGATGATCGCGCCGGCGGTGGCGTGAGGTATCAGGGGCGGGCGGCCTGATAGGTCAGTGACATTTCACCCGTGACGCCATCGACGGGCTCGATGACCAGAAGATGCCCGACGATCTGACCGTCGGCGTCGATCTGCTCAAAGGATGACCAAACAGCGGGCCCTCGTTCGTTTTCCATCAGGACCCGCCAGTCGCCGCGCCGAAAGCGTGGCGTCCAGTTTACAAGCGCATACTCGACTGTTTGGGCGAGGCGGGCGCCGCGCGGATGCCATTCCGTCACGATGATCCGGCACAAGCCCGGCGCCTCGCTGACAATCAGAGTAGACTTGTGGGCGGCGGTGACGTTCCGTGTTCCAAGGGGGCGTTCGGTTGTGGAGCCGAGGCGCGCCGCATCCTCTGCGGCACCGCAGCCATCCAGCACTTCGTCGATGGTCGTCATCACGTCCCTGCGATGGGGCATGACGGGCACTGGCGCCTGCTGGATCAGCAGGGCGGCAAGCGTCGTCAGGATCACGCGCTCTTCTCCAGCCAGTGCAGCCACTTCCGCTGCATCGCCGCCACGATGTCGATGTTCGCGGCGCGGCAGTAGATCAGCAGCATGCCCAGCACGTCCGCCGCCTCGTCGCCCAGCTTGCCGGCGTCGGCGGCGCCGCGCGCGCGTCCGGTGGTGCGCAGATGCTCGGCGACCAGTTCGCCCAGCTCCTCCTGCACCTTCAACAGCGCCCAGTCGCCGGACGCCGCCTTGTCACGGTCGATGCCGTGCTCGCGGGCGTAGATGTCGGAGATGCGCAGGACCGAGTCCTGCAGGGCCTTCAAATCCATCACACCGCGACCGGCGCCTTGATGTGCGGCCAGGGCTGGTAGCCGTCCAGCACGAAGTCCTCCAGCCGATAGGCGAACAGGTCGTCGCGCGGCGTGACGGTCATGGTCGGCAGGGGCAGGGGCTCGCGGGTCAGCTGCAGCTGCGCCTGCTCAATGTGGTTCAGGTACAGGTGGGCGTCGCCGAAGGTGTGGACGAACTCGCCGGGCTCCAGCCCGACCACCTGCGCCATCATGATGGTCAGCAGGGCATAGCTGGCAATGTTGAACGGCACGCCCAGGAAGACGTCGGCGCTGCGCTGGTACAGCTGGCAGCTCAGCTTGCCGTCGGCGACGAAGAACTGGAACAGGCAGTGGCAGGGCGGCAGGGCCATGTCGTCCACGTCGGCCGGGTTCCAGGCCGAGACGATGTGGCGGCGGCCGTTGGGATTGGTCTTCAGCCCGTGGACCAGCTTCTCGATCTGGTCGATGACCCGGCCGTCCGGAGCCGCCCAGCTGCGCCACTGCTTGCCATAGACCGGACCCAGCTCGCCCTCGGCGTTGGCCCATTCGTCCCAGATGCTGACGCCGTTTTCCTTCAGCCAGCCGATATTGGTCTCGCCGCGCAGGAACCACAGCAGCTCGACGATGATCGAGCGCAGGTGCAGCTTCTTGGTGGTCAGGACCGGGAAGCCCTTCGACAGGTCGAACCGCATCTGGCGACCGAACACGCCCAGCGTCCCGGTGCCGGTGCGGTCATCCCGACGCGCGCCGTTGTCGAGGATGTCGCGCAGCAGGTTGAGGTACTGGTGCTCCGGGTGATCAGCCGGGACCGCTCCGGAACGAGTTTCGATATCAGCGATCAGGACCTGCGCGTTCATGTTGGCAGTCTGCATCCGATTCGAGGCTCTAGGGCAGGGTCGGCGAATCGGTTGCCCACAACGAGCGGAACGAACCTGAGGATCGTTCACCTCTCCATCGCCCCTTCAAGGCGATGGGGAGGACAGATCGCGTCAGCGATCAGGAGGGGGCGGCGCAGGTGGTCAGGGGTTGGCCGCCGACACCGGTGTTCGAGGCGTCTCCTGCTTCGACGGAGCCGCCCTCACCTGATCGACGCTGGCGCGCCGATCTGTCCTCTCCATTCGCTTGAAGGCGAATGGAGAGGTGAGCCTTCGCTCAGCCCCCGAACCCGCCCCCATCCAGAAACGCCTGCTCCTCCGCCGTCGTCGCCCGCCCCAGGCACGCGTTCCGGTGCGGGAACCGGCCGAACTTCACGATGATGTCGCGGTGGATATGGCCCCACTTCTTCAGCTCTTCATCGTCGCCGATCAGGTCCAGATACCGGTCCTGATCCTCCAGCCGCTCGGAATGCTCGAACGGCAGCAGGATGAAGTTTCGCAGGTCGGTCTCGAACATCAGGTGATGACCGCGCGCCACCGCTTGTTCGGCGAAATGGCGGGCCAGAGGGTCGGTGGCGAACTGGTGCGCCGTGCCGCGGAAGGTGTTGCGCGGGAACTGGTCCAGCAGGATCAGCAGGGCCAGTGATCCCTCCGCACTGTCCGCCCAGTGATCCAGCTCGCGCCGCGCCGCCATCATGTGGCCGTGGGCGAAGCGCTGGCGGAAGGTGTCGTCAAAGACGTCATCCTTGGCGAACCACTTGTCGGGACCGGCCTCTTTCCAGAAGCCGATGACGTCGGAAGGCTGTAGGTCTGTGCTCATGACCCAAGGAATAGCCAAGCCATTGCCCGTGTTCCATGACCGGGACTGCGACCTTTCCATCATCCGCGGCAAGCGCGTGGCCGTGATCGGCTACGGCAGTCAGGGGCGGACGCATGCGCTGAACCTGCGCGACTCGGGCGTGACCGATATCGTCATCGGGCTGAAGGCGACTTCAGCGACGCGGGCGAAGGCCGAGGCGGACGGGTTCACCGTCGCGACGGCGGGCGAGGCGACGGCGCCGGCGGATGTGGTCGCCGTCATGGTCTCCGATGAGGCCCACCGCGACCTGTGGCGCGACGAGCTGGAGCCCAATATCCGGCCCGGCGCCGCCCTGATCTTCGCCCACGGCCTGTCGGTGCGATTCGAACTGGTGAAGCCGCGCGCGGACCTCGATGTGATTCTGGCCTCGCCCAAGGGCATCGGGCCGCGCATCCGCGATCTGTATGAGGCCGGGGAGGGGGTCTTCTGCCTGTTCGGGGTTCAGCAGGACTTTACCGGCGGCGCCCATGCGCTGGGGCTGTCCTATGCGGCGGCGCTGGGCTGCGGGCGCAAGGGCATCCTCGAGACGACGATGAAGGACGAGTGCGAGTCGGACCTGTTCGGCGAGCAGGTGGTCCTGTGCGGCGGGGTGGCCGAACTGGTCGACGGCGCCTTCATGAAGCTGGTCAACGCCGGCTATCCGCCCGAGGTGGCGTGGTTCGAGTGCTTCTATGAGCTGAAGCTGGTCACCGACCTGATGTTCGAGAAGGGAATCGCCGGGGCCTTCGGGCGAATCTCCAACACCGCCGAGTACGGCGCCTATCTGACCGGCCCGCGCATCATCGGCGACGCGTCGAAGGCGGCGATGGACGAGGTGCTGGACGAGGTTCAGTCGGGCGCCTTCGTTCAGAAGCTGATGACCGACTATGACGCCGGCTCCCCGGAACTGCTGGCCCGCCGCAAGGCCCTGGGCGAACGCACCATCGAAAGCGTCGGCGCGCATCTGGCGGCGGTGGCGTCAAAAGCGGGGGGCTGAAACGAAAAGAGCCTCCCGAGGGAGGCTCTTTCGCTTGTTTCCAGGGTCTCGGGAAACCCTTGGAAAGAATGGTCGGAGTGAGAGGATTCGAACCTCCGACCCCTGCGTCCCGAACGCAGTGCTCTACCAGGCTGAGCCACACTCCGACTTGAGGAGGGGGCTTATAGCGACGGCTTTTTGCCCCCGCAAGCGCAGAAAACGCCTTCCGGTAAATAGTTTGCGACCCGACGATCACCGACCGCCGCTCGCCCGGAACCCTGTCCCAAACGAAGATGAAAAAGGCCGTGAAAACCCTCTTGCGTCCCGCTTCGCCCCGGCGTATCTGACCGCCTCCTCGCCGCAGGGCGGGGCGCGCCGGACCTGCTGGGGAATGGTGTAATGGTAACACTCCGGTTTTTGGTACCGTCATTCTAGGTTCGAGTCCTAGTTCCCCAGCCATCCGCTTCCACTGCATTTGAGCGCGTCCGGCCCCCTCGTTGAGGGCGGCGGCTTTGGCGCGGGCGGTTTGTCGTGCGAGGTGCGCGACCGCGCGATGTGCGCCCGGGGTCTCCGGGAGCTTATTGTCGTTCCGGCCCGTCGCCCCGTCGTCCGGCCTTCGACCAAAGTCGCTCTGACGTTCGGCGAGTCCCGGTGTCACCCTGCCTGCAATGATCGCCGTCTGAAGGCGTCACAACGGTCGATAACGACCCTGCTGGGAGGCAAACACAATGACTGACACCACCATCGGCGCGCCGGTGGAACCGGAACACGAGGTTGATCGCAACGACAAGCTCGTGATCCTGGCGTCCTCCGTCGGCACCGTGATCGAATGGTATGACTTCTACCTGTACGGCTCGCTGGCCGCGATCATCACCGTCCAGTTCTTCTCGGGCGTGAACGAGACGACCGGCTATATCTTCGCCCTGATGGCCTTCGCCGCCGGTTTCGCCGTGCGTCCGTTCGGCGCCATCGTCTTCGGGCGTCTGGGCGACCTGTGGGGTCGCAAAAACACCTTCCTCGTCACCATGCTGCTGATGGGTCTGTCGACCTTCGTCGTCGGTCTGCTGCCGCCCTATGCGGTCATCGGCATCGCTGCGCCGATCATCCTGGTGCTGATGCGCCTGATCCAGGGTCTGGCCCTGGGCGGCGAGTACGGCGGGGCCGCCACCTACGTCGCCGAGCACGCCCCCAAGGGCAAGCGGGGCTTCTACACCTCCTTCATCCAGATCACGGCCACCGCCGGTCTGGTGCTCAGCCTGATCGTCATCCTGGGCGTCCGCTTTGCCGTCGGCGAGGAAGCCTTCGCCGAGTGGGGCTGGCGCATCCCGTTCCTGGTCTCGATCCTGCTGCTGGGCGTGTCCCTGTGGATCCGCCTGAAGCTGGCCGAAAGCCCGTCGTTCAAGCGCATGAAGGCCGAGGGCAAGGGCTCCAAGACCCCGCTGAAGGACTCGTTCGGCAAATGGCCGAACCTGAAGCTGGTGCTGATCGCCCTGCTGGGCCTCACCGCCGGTCAGGCCGTCATCTGGTACACCGGCCAGTTCTACGCCCTGTTCTTCCTGGAACGGGTGCTGAAGGTCGACGCCTCGCTGGTCTACATCATGCTGACCATCGCGCTGCTGGCCGCCTCGCCCTTCTTCATCTTCTGGGGCTGGCTGTCGGACAAGGTGGGCCGCAAGCCGATCATCCTGGCCGGCTGCCTGATCGCGGCGGTCACCTACTTCCCGCTGTTCAACGCCCTGACCGAGGCCGCCAACCCGCGTCTGGCCGCCGCTGCAGCCTCGGCGCCGATCACGGTCTATGCGGATCCGGCCGACTGTAACGTCCAGTTCGATCCGGTCGGCAAGACGGTGTTCAACCACTCCTGCGACCTGGCCAAATCCTATCTGGCCAAGGCCGGCGTGACCTACACCAACGTCGACGCTCCGGCCGGCACGGTGGCCGAGGTCCGTATTGGCGATCAGGTCGTGGTTCCGAGCTTCCGCGGCGAAGAGATGTCGTCGGCCGAGTTTGGCGCCGCCAAGAAGACCTGGGACGCCGGCCTGGGTGAAGCCCTGACCGCCGCCGGCTATCCGGCCAAGGCGGACAGCGCCCTCGTCAACAAGCCGATGGTCGTGCTGATCCTGTTCATCCTCGGCTTCTATGTGACCATGGTCTACGGCCCGATCGCCGCCGCCCTGGTCGAGATGTTCCCGACCAACATCCGCTACACCTCGATGTCGCTGCCCTATCACATCGGCAACGGCTGGTTCGGCGGCTTCCTGCCCACGACGGCCTTCGCCATCGTGGCGGCGACCGGGAACATCTACTCCGGCCTCTGGTATCCGATCATCGTCGCGCTCGGCACCGTCGTCCTGGGCTTCCTGCTGGTCAAGGAAGGCAAGGACGTCGATCTGAACGCCTGACGCAAAGCTCCCCCCGAGGCGAGGGCGGGTCGATCTCCGGATCGGCCCGCCTTTTTCTTGCGGGAGGCCGCCGGAGACCGTCTAGATGGCCGCGATGTACGCCCTCATCATCCTGACGCTGGTCGCCGCCTATATGGCGATGCTGTTCGCCATCGCCTGGCGGGGCGAGCAGCGGGGGCATGCGGCGCCCGGACGCCGGTTCGGCCCGTGGGCCTACGCCCTGTCGCTGGCGATCTACTGCACCTCCTGGACCTACTATGGCGCGGTCGGCACCGCAGCCCGCGACGGCTGGGAGTATCTGCCCATCTATCTGGGGCCGGTGATCGGCATCGTGGTGCTGTTCCCGATCTGGCGGCGGATCACCGCCGCGGCCCGGCGCGAGAACATCGGCTCGATCGCCGACTTCATCTCCTCGCGCTACGGCAAGAGCCAGACCCTCGGCGCGCTGGTCGCCTGCGTCGCGATCGTCGGCTCGGTGCCCTACATCGCCCTGCAGTTGAAGTCGCTGTCCATGGCCTGGCAGTTGCTGACGGAGGGCACCGCCGTGGCGGGGTCGGAGCAGCTGACGGTCAGCGTGATCGCCGTGGTTCTGGCCGGTTTCACCATCCTGTTCGGCGCGCGCCGTCCGGACCTGACCGAGCACAACAGGGGGCTGATCCAGGCCATCGCCCTGGAGTCGATCGTCAAGCTGGCGGCGCTGGTCGCCGTGGCGATCTTCGCGGCGGTGCTGCTGTTCGGTTCCCCGGACCCCGGAGCAGCCGTGGCCGCCCTGGGCGGGCTGGGCGCGGCGCCGGTGATCGACAGCCGCTTCATCGCCATCGCCCTGCTGGCGACCCTGGCCATCTTCTGCCTGCCGCGACAGTTCCACGTCGGCTTCGTCGAGGCCGCGGGGCCGGAGCAGATCCGGCGCGCCCGCTGGGTGTTTCCGATCTATCTGGTCATCACCTCCGTGGCCGTCATCCCGCTGCTGGCGGCGGGGGGGCTGTTCACGAACATCGCCGACCCCGACCTGTTCGTTCTGGCCCTGCCGTTCCAGCAGGACGCCCGCATCCTGACGGCGGTGGTCTTCGTCGGCGGCTTCTCGGCCGCGACCGCCATGGTCATCGTCGAGACCGTGGCCCTGTCCGCCATGGCCTCCAACAGCCTGATCCTGCCGCTTCTGGCGCGTGATCGCTGGCGGGCGCGAGAGGACGCGTCGGACATGGCCGGCGCCATCCTGCAGGTCCGCCGCATCGTCATCTGCGTCATCCTGTTCCTGGCCTGGCTCTATTTCCAGGCGACCGACCGATCCAGCGGCCTGGCCTCCATCGGCCTGACCTCCTTCGCCGCCCTGGCCCAGCTGGCGCCCGCCCTGTTCGGGGCCGTGCTCTGGCGCGGCGGCCACGCCAAGGGGGCCATCGCCGGGATCACCGTCGGCTCGGCGGTCTGGCTGGTGCTGCTGGCCATGCCGCAGATCGCCTCGGCGCTCGGGGCGGCGGAGATGAACCTGCTGCAGTTGCAGGACCCCCTGCCGCTGGGCGTCTTCCTGAGCCTCGGCACCAACGTCGTCTGCTATGTGCTGGTGTCCCGCGCGGCCCAGCCCCGGCTGATCGACCGGGTGCAGGCCCGCGCCTTCGTGGACCGGATCAGCCCGGACTGGCGCGAGCGCAGCACCGCGCCGTCGGGGGCGTCCGTCGGTGACCTGAAGACCCTCGTCGCCCGCTTCGTCGGCGATGCCGGGGCGGAGCGTGCCTTCGCCGCCTTCGGGCGGGAGACAGGACGGTCGCTCAGGGACGCCGACCCCGCC
>JAVHYH010000115.1:10022-10302 GCA_031119155.1 Brevundimonas sp. | reverse complement strand
GGTGATGGCGGCGGCGGCGATCATCTTCTTCGCCTTCTACGGCTTCGACGCCATCGCCACGGCGGCGGAAGAGACCAAGAAGCCGGAGCGGGATCTGGCCATCGGCATCGTCGGTTCGATGGTGATCTGCACCGTCCTGTATATCGCCGTGGCGGCGGCCGCGATCGGCGCGGCCCCGGTGGCGTCCTTCGCCGACAGCCCCGAACCGCTGGCCCACATCATGCGTGGGCTGGGGCAGGGCGTGGCGGCCCAGTGGATCGCGGCGGCCGCCGTGGTCGCC
>JAVHYH010000115.1:0-10012 GCA_031119155.1 Brevundimonas sp. | reverse complement strand
GGCTGGCGGCCTCGGCGGTCATCGCCCTGCCGACGGTGCTGCTGGCCTTCCTGTTCGGTCAGAGCCGCATCTTCCTGGGCATGGCGCGGGACGGGCTGCTGCCGAACCGGCTGGCCAAGATCTCCAACCGGGGCGTGCCGGTGGTGGTGACCGTCTTCACCGCCATCGTCGTGGCCTTCCTGGCGGGGATCATGCGGCTGGACGAGCTGGCCTCGCTGGCCAATGCAGGCACCCTCATGGCCTTCATGGCCGTGGGCATCAGCCTGATCGTGCTGCGCATCCGCGAGCCGAACCGGGAGCGGAAGTTCAAGGCCCCGCTGTGGTGGCTGGTCGGCGGCATCGCCATCGTCGGCTGCATCGTCTTCTTCTTCAGCCTGAAGGGGTCGACCCAGCTGTATTTCCTCGCCTGGAACCTGCTGGGCCTCGTCATCTACCTCGTCTGGTCGTCGCGGAACTCGCGGCTGGCCAGGGGTGAGGAGCCGCAGGGCTGATGGCGCGGCGGGATCTGTCGGGGGCGGTCGACTTCTCGGTGCTGGAGGGGATGACCGCCGGCGACGACGCGATCACCGACGAGGTTCTGGGCCTGTTCGGCCAGCAGGCGGCGATGTGGTCGCCGATGCTGGATGTCCGCGAGGAGGGATGGCGCGACGCCGTGCACACGATCCGGGGCGCGGCCTCGGGCATCGGGGCGGGGGCGCTGGCCGAGGCCTGCCAGACGGCCGAGGCGGCGCAGAAGGCCGAGGCCCCGCCGCTGCTGGAGCGGGTCCGGGATCAGCTGGAGATCGCGCTGGCCGATGTGGCGGCGTACCGCCACGAGATCATGCTGAGGTCGTTGCGCGGCTAGACCCGCGTCTTGTCCCAGACGCTGAACTCGTGGGCGATGCAGCGGTCGATGAGGGTGCGCCACACTGGTTCGGCGATGTCGGCCGAGAGGCCGGCGGGGGCGGCGGCGGCGAGGACCTTGGCCACCACGTCCTCGATGCGGGCGTCGTCATGGACCACGTCGCGGCTGGGCTTGATGCGGGCGGCGGCGTGCATGTAGCGCTGACGCTCGGCCAGCAGGGTGACCAGCGCGCGGTCCAGGGCGTCGACGCCGTGGCGGACCTCGGCCATCGACAGGCAGTCTTCCGGGGCGACGCGGGCGTCGATGGAGACGATCACGGGGGACTCAACCGACAAAGGCGCGCTCCAGAACATAGTCGCCGGGCTCGGCGTTCGAGCCCTCTTTCAGGCCGTAGGTCTCCAGCAGTTCGCCGGTTTCCTTGATCATGGCCATTGAGCCGCACAGCATGATGCGGTCGGTGTTGGGCGAGAAGCCGATGGGCAACTGAAGGTCGGCGAAGACGTCGCCGGACTTGATGCGGTCGGTGATCCGGCCGGGGGTTTCGAACTTCTCGCGCGTGACGGTCGGATAATAGACCAGCTGGGCCTTGGCCTCGTCGCCGACCAGCGGATCCTCGTGGATGCCGTGGGTGAAGAAGTCGCGGTAGGCCAGGTCGGCCACATTGCGGACGGTGTGGCAGACGATGACCTGACCGAAGCGGCTGTAGGTGTCGGGGTCACGGGCGACCGAAAGCCAGGGGGCCAGGCCGGTGCCGGTGCCGATCAGCCAGAGCCGCTCGCCGCCGGTCAGGGCGTCCAGCACCAGGGTGCCGGTCGGCTTCTTGCCCATCAGGACGGTGTCGCCGACCTGGATCTTCTGCAGGCGCGAGGTCAGGGGGCCGTCGGGCACCTTGATGGAGAAGAACTCCAGCTCCTCGTCCCAGTGCGGAGAGGCGATGGAGTAGGCGCGCAGCACGGGCTTGCCGCCGTCCTCGCCGGGCAGGCCGATCATCACGAACTCGCCGGAACGGAAGCGGAAATCCTCCGGGCGGCGAATGCGGAAGCTGAACAGCTGATCGGTCCAGTGATGGACGGTCAGAACCTCAAGCTCATGGAAGGGCGAGGCCTTGGCGGGGGGAGGGGCGACGGCGTCGGTCATTGCCGCGCTTCTTAGGACGCGTCGCGGCGGGGGGGAAGGGCGGCGGTGTCGCGGGATTTGGCAGGGTCGGCGAAAAATGCCGAAACCCTGTCTTCCCGAGACTCTCGAGCAGCGATGTCAAAGACCGTGAAGGGATGATGGCATGGGGGTGCGTCAGAATTGGACGTGTGGAGGCGCTCACCTCTCCATCGACCCTTCAAGGCGATGGGGAGGACAGATCGGCGTCTTCGCCGATCAGGAGGGGGCGGCGCAGGTGGTCAGAGATTAGCCGCCGACACCGGTGTTCGAGGCGTCTCCTGACCTGACGGAGCCGCCCTCTCCTGACCGCCGCTGACGCGCCGGTCTGTCCTCTCCATTCGCTTGGGGGCGAATGGAGAGGTGAGGCAGCGCTCGGGATGACAGGGTGCGACGACAGGGTTTGGCAGGGTTGGAGGGTGTCGGGAGTGTCGGGGGGTGACGGGAGGGGATTCCGCCTCTAGCGTCCGGGTCCGGTTCAAAAATCCAACGTCTGGCGTTCCATGCGTAATATCCTGCTGGCCTCCACCCTGCTTGTGGCGACGCTGTCGCCGTTCACCGCCGCGATGGCCCAATCGGCGCCCGCGACCGCCGCGGCCCCGGCCGAGAGCGCGATCCTGACGCCGGAGCGGGTGTTCGCGAACCCGTCGCTGGCCGGACCGGTGGCCAAGGGCGTCAGCCTGTCGCCGGACGGGGAACTGGTGGCCTTCCTGCGCTCGCGCGAGGACGATGTGGATGTGCAGGACCTGTGGGCCGCGCCGACCGGCGAGGGCGAGCCGTTCAAGCTGATCGACGCGCGGGCGCTGGTGCCGGACGCCGGCGAGCTGTCGGAGGCCGAGAAGGCGCGGCGCGAGCGGATGCGGATCAGCGCCCGCGGCGTGGTCGAATATTCGTGGGACGAACAGGGCCGCTACATCCTGGCGCCGCTGGAGGGCGACATCTTCCTGGCCACCCGCGCCGACGGGACCGTGCGTCGCCTGACCGAGACCGACGCTGACGAGATCGACGCCAAGGTGTCGCCGCGCGGGAATTTCGTTTCGTGGGTCCGGGATCAGGATCTGGTCGTCTATGACCTGACGACCAACACAGAGACGGCGATCACCACGGACGGCGACGGGCTGAAGACCTGGGCCACGGCCGAGTTCATCGCCCAGGAAGAGCTGGATCGCGACACCGGCTACTGGTGGAGCCCGACCGAACGCTACATCGCCCTGCAGCACACCGATGAGTCGACCGTCGACATCATCCCGCGCCTCGACATCGGCGGCGGCGGGGCGACGACGGTGGAGCAGCGCTATCCGCGCGCGGGCCGTCCGAACGCCGTCGTCGAACTGTACGTGCATGACCGTGAAAGCGGCCAGCGCGTGAAGGTCGATCTGGGCGCCAACAACGACATCTATCTGGCGCGGGTGAACTGGTCGTCGGACGGTCGGACCCTGTACGTCCAGCGTCTGTCGCGGGACCAGAAGACGCTGGACCTGCTGAGCGTCGATCCGGCCACGGGAGCCTCGCGCGTGATCGTCAGCCAGACGTCCAACGCCTGGGTGCCGCTGAGCCACGACTTCAAGACGCTGGAGAACGGCGACTTCATCTGGTCGTCGGAAGAGACCGGCTGGAAGCACCTGTACCTCTACAACCGCGACGGTCGCCGCATCCGCGCGATCACCCGGGGCGACTATCCGGTGAAGAGCCTGGCGGGGATCAACGCCCGCACCGGCGAGGTCTTCTTCACCGCCTCGATGCGCGACGGGCGTGAGCTGCCGATCGAGCAGCAGCTGTTCCGCGCCAGCCTGCGCCGGACCATGACGCCGGTGGCGGTGACCTCGGCCGGCGGCTGGTGGAATGCCTCGATGAACCGGACGGGCACGGCCTTCGTCGGCACCTACAGCGACCTGAACACGCCGTCGCAATCGGCCCTGTATCGCGCCGACGGGACGCGCATCCGCTGGATCGAGGAGAACCGTCTGGAGCCGGGTCACCCCGCGTTCCCGTTCGCCTCGCGTCGCGGCGAGGTGACCTTCGGCACGCTGGAAAGCCACGGTGAGACCCTGGTCTGGCAGATGACCACGCCGCCGGGCTTCGATCCGACCAAGACCTATCCGGTGGTCATGCAGGTGTATGGCGGACCGTCGGGCGGCGGGGTGAAACGCGGCTGGCAGTCGTCCACCAATCAACTGTTGACCGAGGCCGGATACATCGTCTTCCGCCTCGACAACCGGGGTGAGGGCGACCGTTCGGCGGCGTTCAAACAGGCCCTGTATCTGCGCATGGGACAGCCTGAGATCGAAGATCAGGTTCTGGGCGCTGACTATCTGAGATCATTGCCTTTTGTGGACGATGACCGTATCGCCATGATGGGCTGGTCCTATGGGGGCTTCATGGCCCTGATGGCGGCGACGGAGCCGAAGATGGGGCTGGCCGCGTCGCTGGCCGGCGCCCCGCCGACCGAGTGGGGCCTGTACGATACGGCCTATACCGAGCGCTATATGTCGACGCCGGAACTGAACGTCGAAGGCTATGCCGCCTCGGACGTCATTCCGCGCCTGCCGAACCTGACCGGACGGCTGCTGCTGATGCACGGCATGGCCGATGACAACGTCATCCTCGAAAACTCGACGCGGGTGATCAACGCCCTGCAGCAGAACAGCCAGCCGTTCGAGCTGATGCTGTATCCGGGGCAGCGTCACGGGGTGCGCGGCAATGAGCGGATGCTGCAGCAGTGGCGGACGTATCTGGACTTCCTGGACCGGACGATCGGGACGCGGTCGCATACGGAGTAGGATCTGTCTTCTCCCCTTCCCCTCGATGGGGAAGGGGCGGGGGATGGGGTGAAGGCGCGGTGTGTCCGTGAGTGGCGCAGGAGGCGTTGTCGGGCTGGAGTTGAGCCTTCGGCGCGAACCCGGATCCAGCCGTGCCCGCACCCCTCCCAACCCTCCCCATCGAGGGGAGGGCTTTTGTTTGAGCAGTCCTGACGGGCGCGTGGTCTTGGGGGCAAGCGATGCGGAACGGTTTGAACTGGGGCGCATCTGTCGCCGCGCTGGTGATGCTGGCGGCAGGCGCGGCGCAGGCGCAGCCTGTTGCGCCGCAGGAGGCAGCCCCGCCGGGGCAGGAGTGCAGGAAGGTGCGGGACTGGCCGCCGCCCATGCAGCCCGGCATGCGGGTTCCCGCCGGCTATATGACGCCGGAGGCCAATCTGGAGATGATGGTCTGCCTCCCCGAGGGGGATGTCGCGCGGGTGGTCTCCCTAATGGAGCAGGTTGTGTCCGGGTTGGCGGGCGCGGATGCACAGACCCGCAGCGTCATCCGCTGGGTAGCCCCCGCCGGGCTGGGGCCGGTCGGAGGCGCTCCCGGTGATCCCCTGTGGAGCATGCCTGTCCTCCTGAAGGACAATATCGAGACCGCCGACATGCCGACGACGGCGGGCTCGCTGGCTCTGACGGAAAATGCGCCGGGGCGGGATGCGCCGCTGGTGGCGAGGCTTCGTCAAAACGGGGCGATCATCCTCGGCAAGACCAATCTGTCGGAGTGGGCCAATATCCGCTCGTCGAACTCGATCAGCGGGTGGAGTGCGGTCGGGGGGCAGACGCGCAATCCCTATGACCTTGAGCGGACGCCGTGCGGCTCGTCATCGGGCAGCGCGGTGGCGGTGGCGATCGGGCTGGCGCCGGCGGCCATCGGGACGGAGACGGACGGGTCGATCACCTGCCCGGCCTCGGTGAACGGGGTGGTCGGGTTCAAGCCGACGGTGGGGCTGGTGTCGCGGACCCACATCGTGCCGATCAGCCATTCGCAGGACACCGCCGGGCCGATCACGACGACGGTCGAGGACGCGGCGCGGGTGCTGTCGGTCATCGCCGGGACGGACCCGCTGGACCCGGCGACGGCCGAGGCGGATGCGCAAAAGGTCGACTACCGCGCGGCGCTGGACGCCGGATCGCTGCGCGGGGCGCGGATCGGGGTGCTGCGGTTCCTGCTGCCGTCCTATTCGGAGGAGACGCGGGCCGAGTTCGAGCGGTCGCTGCGGGTCATGCGTGACGCCGGGGCGGTGATCGTGGACGTGACCGAGCCGCCCGCCGACTGGCGCAATCTGGGGACCTGGGAGCTGCAGGTGCTGATGACCGAACTGAAGGTCGATCTGAACGCCTATCTGGCCTCGACCGACCCGGAACAGGTGAAGACCCGGACCCTGGCCGATGTGATCGCCTTCAATGAAGCCGAGCCGCGCGAGACCGAACTGTTCGGGCAGGAGCTGTTTGTGCGGGCCGAGGCGACGACGGGGCTGGAGGATCCGGTCTATGTGCACGCTCGCGCCAGTTCGCTGCGCGCGGCGGGGCCGGAAGGGATCGACCGGATGATGGCGGACCACGGCGTCGTGGCCCTGATCGCGCCGACGACCTCCCGCGGCTGGACCAGCGACCGCGAGGATGACGACGACATGCAGGGCTCGGCCAGCCGTCTGGCGGCCATCGCCGGCTATCCGCACCTGACCGTGCCGATGGGCTTTGACCGCGGCATGCCGGTGGGGATGAGCTTCATGGCCGGGAAGTGGGACGACGCGAAGGTGCTGTC
This sequence comes from Brevundimonas sp., assembly GCA_031119155.1. GTDB lineage: Bacteria > Pseudomonadota > Alphaproteobacteria > Caulobacterales > Caulobacteraceae > Brevundimonas. The sequence continues at coordinate 3,447 of JAVHYH010000115.1, read as the reverse complement.
GCTGGGCTATGCCTTCGAGCAACTGACGCAGGCACGGCGCGCGCCGGGCTCCATCGGCGGCGGGGACTGACCGGGCGCGGCCGGTGCGGGGGAAGTGGTTAGTGGCTAGTGGTTAGTGGGTGGCTGTTTCCCTGATGGCGGAAGGGCGGCGCAGGCCGTGCCGTTGCAGGCAGCCGACCAGCCACTAACCACTAACCACCAATCACTTTCCGCACTCTGCCGGAAGCCGTGCGCGCCGGCGCAACCTTCACCGTTCCGCGAAGTTCAGCCGGGATGGAAAAGCTGTTCATCCGGTTCGCCACCCTGACGGCGAAGATCGCGGGCAAGCCGTGGACGTTCCTGGCCTGTTGCGGGATCGTGCTGGTCTGGGCGGTGTCGGGGCCGGTGTTCAAGTTCAACGAGACCTGGCAGCTGGTGATCAACACCGGCACGACCATCATCACCTTCCTGATGGTGTTCCTGATCCAGAACACCCAGAATCGCGACGGCGCCGCCATGCAGGCCAAGCTGGACGAGCTGCTGTTCGCGCAGAAGGGGGCGGACGCCCGCTTCATCGGCATCGAACACCTGACCGACGAGGAGCTGGAGGCCATTCTCGACGAGGTGGAGGCGCGGGGGATTGCGATGCACCGCGGCAAGCCGGCCGGATCGATCAAGGGCGGACGGAAACCGCGGGCGTCGAAGCGCGCCTGACGCATGGCGAAAGCCGGCGGGAGCGGGCAGGGTGCGGCCATGACGACGGGAATCGCGGAACGCCTGATCGCGGGCATTGAACTGGGCGGCACGAAATGTGTCTGCGTCCTGGCCTCGGGGCCGGACGACATCCGCGAGGAGGTGCGCCTGCCGACCACGACGCCGGAGGAGACGCTGGGCGCCATCCGGGCGGTGCTGGACCGCTGGGCGGCCGGGCCGGGCTTTGTCGCCATCGGCATCGCCAGCTTCGGCCCGGTGGAGCTGGACCCGAAGTCGGACAGATACGGCCACATCACCGAGACGACCAAGCTGGCCTGGCGGTGGGCGGACCTGAACGGGCTGCACCGGGGCTTCGGCGTGCCGGTGGCGCTGGACACGGACGTGAACGGCGCGGCGCTGGCCGAGGGGCTCTGGGGCGCGGCGCGGGGGCTGGACAGCCATGCCTATGCGACGGTCGGCACCGGCATCGGCGTCGGCGTGGTGGTCAACGGACGCACCGTGCGCGGGCTGGGGCATCCGGAGCTGGGCCATCTGAAGGTGGGCCGTCTGCCGGGGGATCAGTGGCCGGGCGTCTGCGCCTATCACGGCGACTGCGTCGAGGGGCTGGCCTCGGGACCGGCGGTCGAGGCGCGGGCCGGGAAGCCCGGCGGCGAACTGACCCCGGATGATCCGGCCTGGGACATGGTGGTGCATGCTCTGGGCGGGATGGTGCACAACCTCGTCCTGACCGCCTGTCCGCAGCGCATCCTGATCGGCGGCGGGGTGGCGGACGGCCAGCCCTGGCTTTTCGACCGGCTGCGCAAGGCGCTGGTCGGGAGCCTGGCGGGTTATGGCGTGGCGGGCGCCATCGCGGCGGACGTGGAGGCCTATCTGCAGCCGCCGGGACTGGGGTCCAAGGCCGGGCCGATGGGTGCGATCGCGGTGGGGCTTACGGCGCTTTCCTGACCTACCGCTTGCGATGCTCGGACGGCTGGATGCCGTGGCGGGCCATCTTGTCGTAGAGGGTCTTGCGGGGAATCTGCAGGGTGTCGGTGACGCGGCGGATGTCGCCGCCGTGGGCCGTTAGGGCCTCGCGGATCAGTTCGGCCTCATAGTCGTGAACCTGTTTCGCCAGGCTGCGGTCGGTCTGCAACCGTTCGGCCGGGGCGGCGATGCCGACGGCGACCTCGCTGGCGTAGTTGGACAGCTCGCGCAGATTGCCCGGCCAGTCGTGCTCGAGCAGGCGGCGGCGGATGGCGTGGTCGATGGGCGGGATGTCCCGGCCCAGCCGCCGCGCAGCGCGGTCGAGGAAGCGGGCGAACAGCACCGGCACGTCCTCGCGCCGCTCTCGCAGGGGCGGGATGCGGACGCGGACGACGTTCAGGCGATAGAACAGGTCCTCGCGCAGGTCGCCGCGGGCGACCGCCTCGGCGGGGTCGGCCTTGGTGGCGGCGACGATGCGCAGGTCGAGGGCGTGGGGCTCGGGCGCTCCGACGGGCATGATCTCCCGCTCCTCCAGCACGCGCAGCAGCAGCAGCTGGGCGGCGCGCGGGGCGAGGTCGATCTCGTCCAGATACAGGCTGCCCTGATGCGACTGCTCGATCTGGCCCTCGCGGCGACGCAGGGCGCCGGGGAAGGCGCCGGCGGCGTGGCCGACCAGCTGGCTCTCCAGCCCGCCCTCGGACAGGGTGGCGCAGGAGACCGGCACGAAGGGCTTCAGCCGGCGGCGACCGGCGTTGTGGATGGCGCGGGCGACGGCTTCCTTGCCGGCTCCGGTCTCGCCCTCGATCAGGACATCGACCTCGGCGTCGGCCAGACGCTGGATGGCGGCGCGCAGGGCGGTGACGGCGCGGCTCTCGCCGCTGAGAGGGATCGACCACTCGTCCTCGACGGCGAGGGTGGCGAGGCGGCGATTGTCGAGCACCAGCGCCCGCTTCTCCAGCGCGCGGTGCAGGGTCTCCAGCAGACGCTCGGGTTCGAAGGGCTTGGCCAGGAAGTCATAGGCGCCGCGCTTCATCACATCGACGGCCTCGGCGATGTCGCCGTGGCCGGTCATTACGACGACGGGCAAGTCGGGATCGATGACGGCGAGCCGGTCGATCAGCTGGCGGCCGTCGAGGCCGGGCATGCGCAGGTCGGTGACGACGACGCCGTCGAATTGGCCGGTCAGGGCCTTCAGGGCCGCATCGCCGGACGGGAACTCCGTCACGGACAGCCCGGCCAGCGTCAGGCGTTCGGCCAGGGCGGTGCGGAAGGCGTCGTCGTCCTCGACAAGGGCGATGCGGGTGCAGGTCTGGAAACTCATTTCGCCTTCGCCAGTACAATTTTGAAGGTCGCCCCGACGGGGGAGGGGGCGTGCAGCAGTTCACCGCCGAAGCCGGCGACGATGTCGCGGCTGATGACCAGTCCGAGGCCGAGGCCGTCGGCCTTGCTGGTGGTGAAGGGGATGAAGAGGCGGTCGCGAACCTCGTCGGAGAGGCCGGGGCCGTTGTCGGAGACGCTGAGGGTGACACGGGCGCCGCGTACGGTGATGGCGAGGGTGATGACCGGGTCGGCGACGCCCTCGAGCGCGGCGGTCGCGTTCTGCAGCAGGTTCAGGATGACCTGCGCCAGCCGGTTGCGCTCGGCCACGACCTGAAGCCCCGCGGGGGCCGGCTGGCGTCGGAGTTCGATCTTGCGCTCGCGCATCCGGGGAGCGGCGAGCAGGAGGGCGCCGTCGATGGCGGCCTCGATGTCGACGGCGACGGTTTCGGAGCGGGTCTTGCGGGAGAAGGC
>JAVHYH010000114.1:7382-10312 GCA_031119155.1 Brevundimonas sp. | reverse complement strand
CGCCAGGACACCGCCGCCTGCGTTTCTCTTTCCAGATCAACGATTTCAAAGACCCGAACCACCGAAGCAGTCCAACCGTTTAACGCCCGGCTTCCCGGCGGAGGCGGCTTCCTAAAGAAGCCAGTTCCTCATGTCAAGCGGGCTTTTTCAGCCATTTTGCGAAGAGAAGATCGAGACCTTCAAGACCGCAAAAAACCGTCTAGGAGAGAGCCGAGAGGCTGACCCCTGTGTTCACTTCGACGATTCGATTGGAGCGCGGAACCTAACCAAACCACCCTGGAGAAGCAAGACCCTTTCGGCTCTTTTTTCTCCGCGGAACCTGAAGACCGAAGTCTCCGTGGCCCCGGCGGCCGGCCCGTTTCCGAGCGAGGCGGCGGTATACGCAGCAGCCATTTTGTCCGCAACCGGATTCCGACGGATTTGCGAACTTTCTCACCGACTCCGGGTCACCGGACGACGGTCAATCCACGCCTAGCCAGCGGCTATATAGGTTCTGAGGGATTCCGCCTCGTGCGTGGCCTCGGCGATCTGGCATTTGACCACGTCGCCGATGGAGACGACTCCGGCCAGACGCCCCTCGATCAGCACCGGCAGATGGCGAATTCGGCGGTCTGTCATCCGCTCCATCAGTACCGCCACCGATTCCGCCGCGCCGGCGAACACCACATCCGCCGTCATGAAGTCGGACACGGGACGGGCCAGCCCGGCCTGGCCATGCCGCGCCACCGCCCGCACCACGTCGCGTTCGGACAGGACGCCGACCACCCGGCTCTCCTGACAGACCATCAGGGCGCCGACTCGCAACCGCTCCAGCTCCACACAGGCCTCCGCCAGGCTCAGCCCGGGCGGAATAGTGTGAACGACGCTTCCCTTGTCCTTGAGAATCTCGGCGACCAGCATGGCGGCGTCTCCCCTTCCCTTGAGAACGGCGGCCGCGGCGGGGCCGCATCAGACGGCAGGATCACCCGGATCGGCCGGGGAATCAAATCCGCTCCGCCCCCGGAAGATCCGGCTCCACGGCCCGATCGTCACCAGTCCGAACAGATAGCCGAAGGCATGCGCCTCCCAGGCGATGCTGACGCCCTCCATGCCCGGCGCAAAGCCGATCAGCCCGGTCGCCGCATTCACCGCCATGAGAATGGCGCTGAGTTGCAGCACCCGGCGGTTCGTCAGCGCCTTCAGCCGGCCGTCTATCGACCCCAGCAGCCGGATCGCCGCGCCCGTCAGGCCGAAGACGGCGCCGGAGGCGCCGACCGCCAGCGCCTGGCTGTCGAGATGCAGCAGGCCGTAGCCGAGCGCTCCGGCCACGCCGCACGCTATATAGAAGAGAAGAAAGCCGATCGCGCCCCGCAACCCGGGCATCAGACGGGCGACCGGGGGACCGAAGGCCAGCGCGCCCGAGGCGTTCATCGCGACATGCGCCCAGCCTGCATGCAGGAACATGGCCGTCAGCAGCCCCGGCCACCATCCGCCTCCAACCAGCGACGCCGGCCGGAAGGCGAAGCGGACCTCACCGTAAGGCAGGGTCCCCTGCCCCATATAAAGGAGAGGCATGGAGACGACGACCAGAAGGGCGACCGCCGGGGCGTTGAACACCCGTTCGGACGATGGATCAGACAGGTCCGGCTCTCCTCAAACTCGCCTGACAGCCTCGATGCGCAGGATCGCAAGTCATCGTTAACGTGAATGCCCCAGATTGGCGCCCGGAATGCCTAGCACTCCGTAAACCGTGTCTCGTGGGAAACCGCCGCCATGTCCGTCAAGATGAAGGTCGCCGCGTCCGTCGCCCTCGCCGCTCTCGTGATCCCCGCCGCGGCCTCGGCCCAGTCGGCCGGATCGTCCAACATGGGCGGCTATACCGCCGGCTATGGCGGGTCACGCTACACCACGGCCCAGCCCCAGACCGGCTCGACCCGTGACGCCAACGGCAACCGCCTGATCGTCAACGGCATCATCCAGAGCGGCGCCAGCGCCTACTCCAGCACGTCGGGCGGCGTGGGCTACGTCGGTTCAGGGTCGCGCAACGGCCAGACCATCGGCGGCTCCACCGCCATCGGCAACAGCCTGAACGTCGTCGTTCAGGGCAACCACAACACGGTCATCGTCAACTCCAGCCAGGTCAACAACGGCAATGTCTCCGCCGGAACCGACCTCAACGGCACCCTGAGGCTTCCATGAGCGATGGCCGCACCAACCGCCTGATCCGGACTGTCGGCGTCGCCTGCGCGACCGCCGCCCTGCTGAGCGGGTGTATCTCGTCCAGCGCCGGTCCGCGTGGAACCTATGCGACGCCGATCGGCAATGCGCCGGTGACGGCCAATCCGACGCCCTATTCGACGGCGCTGGTCTGCATGGCCGACTATGCCCGCCGCTACACACTGCCCTCGCCGCGCATCGCGGTCGGTCGGATCGCCGACTATACGGGCACGGTCTCGGCGGACGGCGGACGCCAGGTCACCGGCGGCGCGTCGCTGATGGCCATGACGGCCCTGGCCAAGTCGGGCGCCCGCATCGTCGAGCGCTATGACACCTCCGTCTCGGAGATGGAGCTGCGCTACGCCAACAATCGCCTCATCGGCGACGAGGGCGCCGGCGGGGCGGAAGACATCCAGTACCGCCGGATCATCGCCGGCTCGGTGCCGGGCTCCGACTTCTATATCGTCGGCGGCATCACCGAGGTGAACTACAACATCCGCTCGGGCGGGTTCGACATGGCCGCGGGCCAGGCCGACACCAATACGCCGCTGTCGACGGCCTTCGCGGGCAAGGCGTTCGTGATGAACATCGCCATCGACCTGCGCCTTGTGCAAACCACGACGCTGGAGGTGGTGGACGTCGTCTCCTACCAGAAGCAGATCATCGGTCGTGAAATCTCGGCCGGGGTGTTCGACTTCCTGAACGGCAACGTCTTCGACATCTCCGCCGGCGAA
>JAVHYH010000114.1:0-7372 GCA_031119155.1 Brevundimonas sp. | reverse complement strand
CCGGCGAAGGCGCGCTGGAGCCGGTTCAGCTGGCCGTTCGCGCCCTGATCGAAATGGCCACGGTCGAGTTCATGGCCAATCTGTACGGCGCCCCCGGCCCCGACATCTGCCTGCAGGCCGGGCAGGACCCGCTGGCGAGCACCGTCAGCATCACCGGCGGCTACTATCCGGCTTACCCCAACACGGACACCAACAATGGCCAGACCCGTGCAGATCCGTCTCGCTGGCACGATCGCCGCGACGGTGATGTGCGTCGCAGCCGCTACTGAGGCCGCCGCACAGACGCCCCCGCAGGACAACAGCCTTGTCCTGAACAACCAGCTGCAACTGGGCGACGTCTTCGCCGACCAGACGCTGAACGTCGTCGACTCGCAGGATCAGGTCACGGTCGCCACCACGGCCAACGGCAATTCGGCGTCCGGCGCGGTGGAGAACGGCACGGTCACCATTCGCTCGACCCAGGACATGCGCGGCGATTCCATCGCCACCACCTCGGTCACCCTGGGCGGCGACACCTCGGGCCCCGTCGCGGTCAACTCCAATGCGGGCGGCAATTATCTGGCGGCCAGCGGCTATGACGCCGACGTCACCGTCGAAGCAGTCCAGCGCAACACCGGCGAACTGGTCGGCGCCCTGACCGAGGTCGGCGACGAGAACGCCCGCCTGCTGGCCGGCGGCGTCGTGTCCGCCACGGCGACCTCCAACACCGTCTCGCTTTATGGCGAAGGCAGCGTGTTGCAGGGCACGGTCGAGCAGTCGTCCTCGGCGACGGTCCGCGCCTACAGTCGTCTGGAAAGCCAGTACGTCCCCGCCGCCGCCGAAGTGCAGGCCCAGGCCATGGGCAACGCCATCGGCGTGAACAGCGGCCAGACCTCGGGTCAGAACCTGGCCTTCGACCAGACCTCGACCGGCGACTTCATCGAGGCCGAGGCCAGCGCCAACGCCGGCAACGGCTGGGATCTGGCGGCGCGGGCCCGCGCGGTCGGCAACTACGCCAACAGCTTCAACTCGGGCGGATCGGTCGTGACGGAATCGGCCCAGGATAATTCGTCCTTCATCCGCTCGGCGGCGACCACCACCGCCTATGACTATGGCCGCGCCCAGGCGTACGCCAGCGGCTCGGGCAATCAGCTGTCAGTCGGCAACAACGACATCTTCGTCGAGATCGACAACAGCCAGATCAACACCGGCGGGGTCGAGGTCACGGCCACCTTCGCCGGGACGAACGGCTACGATGTCTATGTGGGCGCCGAGGCGACCGGCAATGCGGTCACCGGCTACTCCTGCTCGGACTGCCAAGGCTATCTGAACGCCACCAACGTGCAGACCAACTCGGGCGACGTCACCGCGCGGGCGAGCACTGTTGTCGCAGGCTCGAACCGTTCGGTCATCTCCAGCGCCACGGCGACGGGAAACTCGGCCACCTTCTACGTCTCCCGGCCCTGACATTAAACTTCGGTAACTTGAGCGACGCCGCTCCGTCCCCGATGGGTTGAGACGGGGCGTCGGCGTTATATCAGGATCGCGGTCCCTCCAGATTTGCCGGCGCGCCCGCACGGGCTTTGAACTGCGCCTTCGGAGACCGACCGACCCATGCATTCCGCCCGCCGTCTGCTTCTTCTCGTGGCCGCTTCCGCCGCCGCCCTGACCGCCGCCGCGCCTGCGCTGGCCCAGCAGGTCGCCCCGACCGACCCGTTCGCACAGGCCGCCAGCGACATCCCCGCCGACAGCAATGTGCGCTTCGGCATCCTGCCGAACGGCATGCAGTACGCCGTGATGCGCAACGCCACGCCTCCGGGGCAGGCCTCGTTCCGCCTGCGTATCGACGCCGGCTCGCTGATGGAGAACGAGGACCAGCTGGGTCTGGCCCACTTCATGGAGCACATGGCCTTCAACGGGACGACCAACATCCCCGAGAACGACCTGCTGCGTATTCTCGAGCGTCTGGGTCTGGCCTTCGGCGCCGACACCAACGCCTCGACCGGCTTCGACCAGACCCTCTACATGCTGGAGCTGCCGCGCACGAATGACGAAACCGTCGACACCTCGCTGCGCATCATGCGCGAGCAGGTTTCGGAAGCGCTGATGGCCGCTGATGCGGTCGAGGCCGAGCGGGGCGTGATCGTGGGCGAGGAGCGCCTGCGCAACACCCCGGGCCTGCGCTCCATCAAGGCGCAGCTGGCTCTGCTGGCGCCGGGCCAGCGCATCTCGCAGCGCATGCCGATCGGTGATCTGGACATCATCCGCACCGCCCCGCGCGAGCGTTTCGTCGAATTCTATGAAGCCTATTACCGCCCCTCGCGCGCGACCTTCATCGCCGTCGGCGATTTCGATGTCGATGTCATGGAGGGCAAGATCCGGGCGGCGTTCGAAAGCTGGCAGCCCAAGGCCGCCGACGGCCCGGAGCCTGACCTGGGCGCCGTCGCGCCGCGTGAGCCGGGCACCAGCATCCTGGTCGAGCCGGGCATCCAGTCGAGCATCCAGCTGAACTGGACCAAGGCCCCGGACCTCGATCCCGACACGGTCGCCGAGCGTCGCGAAAACCTGATCACCAATCTGGGTCTGGCCGTTCTGAACCGTCGCCTCGGCGAGATTTCGCGCACCGACAACCCACCGTTCACCTCGGCGGGCGCCAGCCAGTCGACGCTTTGGGACAGCCTCGACCTCGCCTCGATCTCGGCCAGCTTCAATCCGGGCGGCTGGAAGGCCGCGCTGGAGGCCATGGAGCAGGAACAGCGCCGTCTGGTGCAGTACGGCGTGTCCGACGCCGAACTGCAGCGCGAGATCACCGAGTACCGCACCGCGCTGGAGAATGCCGTCGCCGGCGCCGCGACGCGTCGCACCCCCGCCCTGGCGGGCGGCATCGCCGGTTCGGTCAACGCTCGCTCGGTCTTCTCGTCGCCCCAGACCAACCTCGAGATGTTCAACGCCGCCGTGAACGGTCTGACGGCAGCCCAGGTCAACCAGTCGCTGCAAACGGTCTTCACCGGCGGCGGTCCGCTGGCCCTGGTCATCACGCCCGTCGAGATCGAAGGTGGCGAAGCGGCTGTGACCGCCGCCCTGGAAGCCTCGCGTCAGACCGCGATTTCGGCTTCGGCGGCCCAGGCTGAACTGGAGTGGCCCTACACCCAGTTCGGCGCAGCCGGCACGGTCGCCGAGCGTCGCGAGATCGCCGAGGTGGGCGCTACCGTCGTCACCTTCGCCAACGGCGTGCGCCTGACGGTCAAGCCGACGGACTTCCGCGACGAGCAGATCCTGGTCAACGTCACCACCGGCATCGGTGAACAGGGCCTGCCGACCGATCAGGCGAGCCCGCAGTCGCTGGCGCCGTTCTTCGTGACCTCGGGCGGCCTCGGCCGTCTGACCTTCGATGAGATGGATCGGGTCCTGAACGGCAAGGTCTATTCGGCCGGGTTCTCGGTCGGAAACGACGCCTATTCGTTCTCGGGCGCGACCCGTCCGGCCGATCTGGGTCTCGAGATGCAGGTCCTCACGGCCTATCTGACCGACCCCGGCCTGCGCGCCGCGCCGTTCGAGCGGATCAAGGGTCAGTTCCCGCAGATCATCGCCCAGCAGATGGCCACCCCCGGCGGCGCCTTCGGCATTCAGGCCTCAGGCCTGCTGGCCAGCGGCGACAAGCGCCAGTCCCTCCCGACCGCGGAAGAAGTCGCGGGCTGGACGATCGACGACGCGCGCGCCGGCATCACCGCCGGCCTGAGCACCGGCCCGATCGACGTGCTCGTCGTCGGCGACGTGACGGTGGACGACGCCATCGCGGCCGTGGCCCCGACCTTCGGCGCCCTGCCCCGCCGCGGCCCGAACGCCCAGCCCGCTCCGGGCGCGACCGAGCTGCGTTTCCCCGCCGGTACGGCCGAGCCCGTTCGCCTGACCCACAACGGTCCGGCCGAACAGACCCTGGCCTACATCGCATGGCCGACCACGGACGCCGTTGAGGATCGCACCGAGGCTCGCCGTATCTCGATGATGACGGAAGTGCTCAAGCTGCGCGTCCTGGAGGTCATCCGCGAACAGCAGGCCCTCGCCTACTCGCCGGGCACCGGCGGCAGCGCCTCGGACACCTACCGCGGCTACGGCTCGGTCTCGATCCGCGCCGAAATCGCCGCCGACAAGGTCGATCCCTTCTATGCCGCGGTGGCGTCCATCGTCGCCTCGCTGAAGGATGCGCCGCCCAGCGAGGACGAACTGAACCGCGCCCGCCTGCCGGTGATCGAGGCCCTGCGTCGCAGCCAGGCCAGCAACGAGTACTGGATGGGCCAACTGGCCGACGTGGCCGAAAAGCCCTCGGATGTGGAACAGACCCTGACCCACATCTCGGACCTCGAAGCCGTCACCCCGGCCGACATTCAGGCTCTGGCCCGCCAGTACCTGCGTGACGACACGGCGTGGAAGGCCATCGTGGTCTCGGCCCAGGCCCAGCAGTAAGCCGACGAAAAAAGGCCCCGGTCTCAGGACCGGGGCCAGTTTCGCTTCTCAGGATCGTCGACGGAGAGCCGACGACCTCACAACGCTAGCCTCTCCCGCCTGACGGCAGGCTGAACACGCCGTTCAACAGATCAGAACACCCGACCGCCGACGCCGCCGTCCAGGGCGATCGTGCCGCCCGTCAGAGCCAGGCCGGACTGTTCCACGACCTCTTCGCGATAGGCGGTATAGGTCTCCTCGCGCACCCAGGTCAGGATCTTCACGCCCGCGCCATAGCGGCGCAGCAGCGACCGCTCATTGCACTCGCGCTCGGCCTTCTGCGTGCGGCATTCGACATTGGCGCCGCCGTACCAGAGCGACTCGCCCTTGCGGCAGGTGATGGTCTGGCCGTGATCGAACCGGACCGCGCCGTCATACTCAGCCCAGGTGTACTGCAGCGAGGTGCCCGCCAGACAACGATAGAGCTCGCCCTCATAGCCGCTGTCGACCTCACGGTCCGGACGGACCTGCGAGGCCGGATGCGGAATGGCGCGGTCGTCGATGCAGACGGCCTGGATCACCACCCGCTTCTCCCAGCGACGGCGCTCCTCATAGGGCACGCGGATCGTCTCGCGGACGCGGGCGCCCTCGACGTTCAGGCCGCTGATGGTCGTCGGATAGGGCTGGTCGACCGTCACATAGGCCGAGCCGCCGCCGCTGACCCAGACCGACCCGCCCGCGCGGGCGTTCAGGCCCGCGTTACCGCGCGCACTGGCGTTGGCATTGGCGCCGGCGTTGACGTTCAGGTTGAGGTTCAGGTTGCCGCCGCCGCAGCAGGACGGGGGCGGAGGCGGCGAACAGCACACCGGCGGCGGGGGCGGAGGCGGCGGGGGCGGAGGCTCGCAGCACGGCGGCGGAGGGGGCTCGCAGCCGCTGGTGCACTGGGCCGCCGCCGAATCGGCGACCGCCGACAGGGCCAGGAAGCCCGCCGCCGCCGGCAGCCATGTCATGATCCGCACCCGCATGGGCCGACCTCCAGAAAAGGTTTGCGCGGCCCGCGACGCACGCGGACCGTTCCAGCCTGCATCAAACGCCCCAAACCCTTGCATTTCCGTTGCCTTCGCGGCCCGGGCCTTGCGGCATTCCGTCCAGAGGCGAGCACAGTGTTTCATCCCGATACGCAGTTTCTGATCGACCACTGGACCGGTCTGGCCCGCGCCACGCCCGTGCGGGGCGGGATTCCGGCGCGCTCAGCCCTGCATCCGGAAGTGCTGGGGCGCAGGTTGCCCCGCGCCTTCATCGCCGAACGACGGGGCGGCGACAGCGTCCTGACCCTCGCCGGCACCGGTCTGGAAGCCTTCTGGCGTCGCCCGCTGGCCGGAGAACGCCTGACCGCCCTGTGGACGCCGGGTTCGTCGGAGATGATCGAACGCGCCGTCAGTCAGGCCATCCTTGAAGCCCGCCCAGTCGTGGTCACGGCCTTCACCTCCGGCGAGCCGGCGCTGGCGGTCGAGATGGTGATCGCCCCCCTGCGCGGCGCCTCGGATCGGCCGGACCGCGTGCTCGGCCTGTTCGCGCCCGCCTCCGCCTTCACTCCGGTGAGCGGCGACGCCCCGTTGCTGACGGCGCGCCTGTCCGTGGCCGCCGGAACACCCGGCCGTCCGCCCCTCAGCCTGGCCGTGGTCGGCGGCCGACGGATCGCCTGAGCCTCAGAGCGGCTTCAGGTCGGTGACGTAGCGCTTCCAGTTCTGGACATAGTGCTGGGCCGAGATACGCAGCGCCTCGATCTGACCGGGCTCGAGCTCCCGCACCACCTTGCCCGGCTGCCCCATGACCAGCGAGTTGTCCGGGATCACCTTGCCCTCGGTGATCAGGGCGTTGGCGCCGATCAGGCAGTTCTTCCCGATCTTCGCCCGGCCCAGCACGACCGCCCCGATGCCGATCAGGGTGTTGTCGCCGATCTCGCAGCTGTGGAGCATCACCATATGACCCACGGTCACGCCCGCGCCGATGGTCAGCGGTTCGCCCGGGTCCGAATGCAGGACGCTGCCGTCCTGGATGTTGGTGTCGCGACCGATTGTGATCGGATCATTGTCTCCGCGAACGACCGCCCCAAACCAGACACTGGCGCCGGGTTCAAGAATCACGTCTCCTGCCACCACAGCATTTGGCGCAACCCAGTATTCGCCCTCCGGCGGAAGCTGCGGTTTCTTGTCCGCCAACGCATAGATCGTCATCGAAACATCACCTTATCTAAAGCAAACAACCGCTTTAAGCGTTTGGAAACCACGTTAGCATCAATCTGTTGATGCGATTCGAGGCCCCTATTTCGGCCCCGGATCTGAAGCCGGATCAACCCCGGTCCGGCCAGACAGGAGGAACGCGCGTGATGCGTTCGGTTCGGCGGCCCCGTCCGCTGGAAGTTGATCCTTCCTCCGACCCGGGCGGATGCTGCGCATCCTCTCCTTTCCTCCCCACGATCGTTCGAGGCGATGCTTTTTCGGCATCGCCTTTTTTCATGCCCTGGAGGCGTCCATGACCAAGCGTTCGGCCCTGAAGCGTCAAACCCGTGAAGCATCCCGCGAGTTCGGGGTGCTGGATACGAGCCAGTTCATCCAGGACTCCAAGGTACGGCGGCTGCCGCCCCACGCGGGCTGGTCCCCCAACCCCTCGAACGATGAGCGGGACCAGGCCTATCTGAAGACGTTGAAGCCGAAGTCGGACGGCCAGGCCGAGCTGATGACGATGATCGATCATCACAACCTGGTTCTGGCCCTCGGTCCGGCAGGCACCGGCAAGACCTATCTGGCCGTCGCCAAGGCGGTCGAGGCGCTGGAGGCCGGAAAGGTCGGGCGCATCGTCCTGAGCCGCCCGGCGGTCGAGGCGGGCGAGTCGATCGGCTTCCTGCCCGGCGACATGGAGGACAAGCTGGCCCCCTATCTGCGCCCGC
>JAVHYH010000113.1 GCA_031119155.1 Brevundimonas sp. | reverse complement strand
GGTCGATCCCAAGGGCTTCGATCCCGACCGCCACCGCGCCGCCATCGCCAAGCGGCTCAAACCCGCCGCCGACTTCAGCGCCGACACCCTCTACGCCGTGGGCGGGGCCTGGCGGACGCTGGCGCAGGTGCACATGGACGTCAGCGGCTATCCCCTGCATGCCGTCCACCAGTACCGCCTCAGCGCCGCCGAGGCCCGCGACACCGCCCGCCTGATCGCCCGCCAGTCGAAGGCCTCGCTGGAGAAATGGCCCGGCCTGTCCAGGAAGCGCGCCGAGACCCTGCCGCACGCCGCCCTCGTCCTCGAAGGCCTGATCGAACGACTGGGCCTGAAGTCCATCGTCCTGTCCGCCTGGGGCGTGCGCGAGGGCCTGCTTTACGAGGCGCTGGACGAAGCCACCGCCTCCGACGATCCCCTGCTGGCCGGCTCCTCGGCCCTGGGCGCGCGACAGGGCATTTCCCCTACCCTGCCCGGCGCCCTGAATGCGTGGATCGCGCCGCTGCTGGGCGCGGTGAAGCCCGCCTTCAGCCCCGAGCGTGACGCGCTTCTGGCCGACGCCGCCTCCCGACTGGCCGACCTCGGCGCCCGCCTGCATCCGGATCACCGGGTCGAGCTGGCCTTCGATCAGGTGCTGCGCGCGCCGGTCCCCGGCCAGACCCATGCCGAGCGCGCCTGGCTGGCCTGCGCGGTCAACGCCCGCTACGGCGGCCCGTCCGCCACGCCCGAGCCCTCCACCGTCGAGCGGCTGCTCAGTGAGGAACAGCGCCAGAGCGCCCGCGCCGTCGGTCTGGCCATCCGGCTGGCCTGCGACCTGTCCGGCCGCTCGCCCCAGCTGCTGGTCAACGCCCGCGCGACGGTCAAGGACGGCGCCCTGCTGCTGACGGCGTCACAGGGCTATGCCGATGTGCTGCTGGGTGAACAGACCCGCCGTCGCGGCAAGGCCCTGGCCGAGGCCATGGGGCTGAAGCTGCAGATCGACGGGCGCGACTGAGCCGCCTCAGTCGCCCATCCACCAGCGCATGCGGACGGCCTGCGCCGGGGCGTCCCCGACCTTCAGCGAGCCGGTCAGCACCGCGCCCTCGTCGCCGAGGTTGCGGCGCGCCGTGGCCAGCGCGCCCTGATCCAGACGCCCGTTGAACATCACCCGCCCCAGCTCCGGCGAACGCCCCTCGAACCGGACCTCGCCGTCGTTGACGACATACAGCGTCGGCAGGACACGGGTGGTGACGCTGCGCGCCTCGCCCATCTCCGTCTGGGTCATCGGACTGGTCGTGTCCTCGAACTGCAGCATCAGCGGCGCGAAGGTCGCCGTGCGCGCGCCACCCTGCCAGGACTGGAACTCGGCCGCCTGACCGACGAACACATGGTCCAGCGCCCATTTGCCGACCCGGGCCTCGTCGATCGGCAGATAATAGCCCGACAGATCGCCGGAGGCGCTGTTGGTGAAGACCGGCGCGGCGGGCGCCGCCGGCTCCCCTCCGCTGTCACAGGACGCCACCGCCAGTCCGCAGACGGCGACCATGATCAGGGCGATCCGCTTGCGCATGACGGTCCTCAGCGGCTCAGGGCCTGATCCAGCGCCCGGAACCCGGCGATCGACAGGGCGGTCGCGCTGGTGAACACCGAAGGCGTGATGCGCTCGAAATCATCCGACGGGCGGTGATAGTCGGGATGGTAGTTCACGCCGAAATACAGGAACGGCACCTGCGCCCGATGGAAGGCGCCGTGGTCCGAGGCCTCGACCCAGTTGTCCGCGCCGGTGTCCTCCGGCGTATCCTTGCCGAAGGCCAGGGCGACCGCACCGTCGGCCGGAATGGCCTCGAGGATCGGGCGGAAGTTCGGGTGCTGATAGGTGCCCGTGACCCACAGCTTGCCGTCGGTCTCGGCCCGGGCGGTCATGTCGAAATTCAGGTTCATGGCAATCGACGACAGCGGCACCGGCGGCACCTCGACGAAATGCTTGGCGCCCAGCAGGCCGTGCTCCTCGCCGTCCAGCGCGACGAAGATCACACTGTGCTCCGGGGCCTGACGCTTCAGGTCCGCCGCCAGCGCCAGCATGGTCGCCACGCCCGAGGCGTTGTCGTCCGCGCCGTTGTAGATCTGGCCCTCATGGGTTCCGACGTGATCATAGTGGGCGGTGACCACGATGTACTTGTCCGTCACCCGTGTGCCCGGCAGCACGCCGATGATGTTGACGCCGTTATAGGTCGTCGGCCCGCTACGGCTGCGCCCCGTGGCTTCCCACGCCTGCAGACGGCCCATGCGGGGCGCGGCGATGCCCAGCGCCTCCAGACGGCCGACGATGTAGTTCCGGGCCATCTCCCCGCCGGGCGAGCCGGTGTCGCGCCCGGCCATCTCGTCGGACGACAGGATCCGGACGTCCTCCAGCAGCTGCGCCTGGAAGGCGGGCGCCACAGCGGCCGGCGGCGCGACGGGCTCCGACGTGGTGGCGCAGGCGGCGAGCAGCAGGCTCGCGGCGACGGACGACAGGGCCAGCAGGCGGATCGGGCGCATGGAATCTCCTCTTTCGCCCGCAGGCTAGCAGGCCTTGGCTGTCCAGTCAGATTACAGCGCTGTCATCTGGCCTGAACCGGCGCAGGTCATGGACGTTGCGGGCGACGGCGGACTTGGGCAGACCGTCTTCATGGCCGAGCGAATCCCGATGACCGACACCCCCGTAGATCAGATGGATCTCGCCGCCGCCGGGGCCGAGCTGGCGCGCCTGACCGCCGAACTGGCCCGGCACGACGCCCTCTACCACGCCGAGGACGCCCCCGAGATCTCGGACGCCGACTATGACGCCCTCAAGCGCCGCGCGCTGGAGATCGAGGACCGCTTCCCCGACCTGACCACCGCCTCGTCGCCGTCGCAGGTCGTCGGCGGCCCTGTCTCCAGCCAGTTCGCCGAAGTCCGTCACGGCGTGCCGATGCTGTCGCTGGACAATGCCTTCGCCCCCGAGGACGTCACCGACTTCGAGGCCCGCATCCGTCGCTTCCTCAGCCTGCCCGCCGATGAGCATATCGCCTTCGTCGCGGAGCCCAAGATCGACGGCCTCAGCGCCAGCCTGCGCTACGAGCACGGCAAGCTGGTGCGCGGCGCCACGCGGGGCGACGGGAAGACGGGCGAGGACGTCACCGCCAACCTGCTGACCCTCGACGACATCCCGCGCGAACTGGCCGGCTCCGGCTGGCCCGACGTCATCGAGGTGCGCGGCGAGGTCTATGCGCCGAACGCAGAGTTCGACGCCTTCAACGCCGCCGCCGAGGCGGAGGGCCGTCGCACCTACGCCAACCCGCGCAATTTCGCGGCGGGCTCCCTGCGCCAGAAGGATCCGGCCATCACGGCCACCCGTCCGCTGCGTTTCTTCGCCTACGCCTGGGGCGAGATTTCCGCCCCCTTCGCCGACACCCAGAAACACGCGCTGGACGCACTGAAATCCTGGGGGTTCAAGGTCAATCCGCGCTCGGAACGGGTCGAGGACGCCAAGGGCCTGATCGCCCTCTACGACGGCCTCCAGACCGACCGCGCGGGCCTCGGCTATGACATCGACGGCGTGGTCTACAAGGTGGATCGGCTGGACTGGCAGGCCCGCCT
Source organism: Brevundimonas sp. (assembly GCA_031119155.1). Taxonomy (GTDB): domain Bacteria; phylum Pseudomonadota; class Alphaproteobacteria; order Caulobacterales; family Caulobacteraceae; genus Brevundimonas. The sequence goes on along the minus strand of JAVHYH010000113.1, from coordinate 6,777 downwards.
CGGCTTCATCGCCCGCACCCCGCGCTGGGCCATCGCCCACAAATTCCCGGCCCAGCAGGCGCAGACCATTCTCGAAGGCATCGACATCCAGGTCGGCCGCACCGGCTCGCTCACGCCCGTCGCCCGCCTGCATCCGGTCACCGTCGGCGGCGTCGTGGTTCGCAACGCCACCCTGCACAATGAGGACGAGATCGCCCGCAAGGACGTCCGCATCGGCGACACCGTCGTCCTCCAGCGCGCCGGCGACGTCATTCCCCAGATCGTCAGCGTCGTGCTGGACAAGCGCCCCGCCGACGCCGTCCCCTACGTCTTCCCCACCCACTGCCCGGTCTGCGGCTCCGAGGCCGAGCGGCCCGAGGGCGAGGTCCGCCGCCGCTGCACCGGCGGCCTGATCTGCGACGCCCAACTGGTCGAACGGCTCAAGCATTTCGTCGGCCGCCGCGCCTTCGACATCGAGGGCCTCGGCGAGAAGCAGTTGATCGCCTTCCACGAGCGCGGCTGGTTGCATGAGCCCGCCGACATCTTCCGTCTCGCCCGGGACGAGGCCCGGCTCGACGAGCTGCGCAAGGAGGACGGTTATGGCGAGACCAGTGTTCGCAACCTGGTCGCCGGCATCGACGCCCGACGGGTCATCGCGCTGGATCGTCTGATCTTCGCCCTCGGCATCCGGGATATCGGCGAGCAGACCTCCATCCTGCTGGCCCGTCATTTCGGCTCGTGGAGCGCCTTCCACGCCGCCTGTCTTGAGGCGTCGCAGGGCATCCCCTCCGCGGAATGGACCCAACTCGCCGAAGGCCATGGCGTCTCCGAACGCACCCTGTCGGTGCTCGCCGCCGCCACGCCGCCCGCCGACGATCCCTGGCCCGAGGCGCCGCTGGATCAGAAGCTGTCCCTCGCCTTCCCCGGCGTCGCCACCCCTGCCCGGCGCGCGCTCGCCCTGCTCGCCCCCGACTGGCCCGCCATCGTCCGTCTGGTCGCCATCGCGCGTGACGAAGGGCCGTCGATGACCTTGGGCGAGATCGCCGGCATCTCGGGCGTCGGCCCCGTCGCCGCGCGGGCGCTGGCCCAGTTCTTCCATGAGCCGCACAACCGCGCCGTCGTCGACGCCCTGATGGAACAGCTTGATGCCGTCGAGGATGCGGAGAAGCCGAAGACCGATACCGCCGTCGCGGGCAAGACCGTGGTCTTCACCGGCGCCCTCGAGCGCTTCACCCGCGACGAGGCCAAGGCCCGCGCTGAAAGCCTCGGAGCCAAGGTTTCCGGCTCGGTTTCGAAGAAGACCAATTACCTCGTCGCCGGTCCCGGCGCCGGGTCGAAGTTGGCCGAGGCGCAGAAGCACGGCGTTGTGATTTTGACGGAAGACGAATGGCTGGCCTTGATCGGCGGCTAAGTCCTTCTGGAGTCTCCCAATGCGTCCCGCCCTTCTCGCCGCCGTCTTCACGGCCGCGGCAGCCCTCGCCGCACCCGCCCTCGCCGGTGATCCCACCGGCCTGTGGCAGACCTCCACCAACGGCGGACAGGTCCGTATCGCCCGCTGTGGTCAGGCCCTGTGTGGCACCCTGGTGACCTCGGACACCATCCGCGCCAACCCGGGCGCCCTGGACGAGCGCAACTCGGACCGCAATCTGCGCACTCGCACCCTGCGCAACCTGCCGATGCTGCGCGGCTTCACCGGCGGTCCGACCGAATGGACCGGCGGCAGCGTCTATAACCCCGCCGACGGCCGCACCTATCGCGGGACCATCACCCTGCAGGGCGACAACACCCTGCGTCTGCGCGGCTGCGTGGTCGCGCCCTTGTGCCGCAACCAGACCTGGACCCGCATCCAGTAGAGCGAGAAGACCGGGCCGGATCACTCCGGCCCGGCGCCTTCTATCGGTTCAGCGCCGACCGCGCGGTCTCGGCATAGCGATGGCCGGAAGCCGCGCCCTTCGGGAAGACCGCCTCGATCCGCGCCAGGTCCTCCGGCGTCAGCACCACCTCCGCCGCCGCGATATTGTCCTCCAGCGTCGGGATGCGGCGGGTGCCCGGGATGGGGACCAGATGCTCCCCCTGCGCCAGCACCCAGGCCAGCGCCAGCTGGGCGGCGGTGACGCCCTTGTCGGCGGCGATGCCCTTCACGGCCTCGACGAGGTCGAGGTTCTTCTGGAAATTCTCGCCCATGAAGCGCGGGTTGGAGCGGCGGAAGTCGCCCGGCTCCAGATCGTCGATGGAGGTGATGTCCCCCGACAGGAAGCCCCGGCCTAGCGGGCTGTAAGGCACGAAGCCGATGCCCAGCTCGTCACAGGTCGCCAGCAGGCCGTCCTCCGGCTCGCGGCTCCACAGTGAGTATTCAGTCTGCAGCGCCGTGATGGGATGCTCGGCATGACCGCGACGCAGGGTCTCCGGCGCGGCCTCTGACAGGCCCAGGAAGCGCACCTTGCCCTCCTTCACCAGTTCGCCCATCGCGCCCACCGTCTCCTCGATCGGCGTGTTCGGATCGACCCGGTGCAGATAGTAGAGATCGACGTGATCCATCCCCAGCCGCTGCAGGCTGCCCTCGATGGCGCGGCGCACATTGGCGGGCGAACCGTCCACCGTCAGGGCGGTCCGGTCGGCGTTGTAGCCGATGCCGAATTTGGTCGCCACGAAGGCCTTGTCGCGCCGGCCCTTCAGCGCGGTTCCGACCTGCACCTCATTGGTGTGCGGCCCGTACATCTCGGCGGTGTCGAAGAAGGTCAGGCCCAGATCCAGCGCGCGATGGATCACCGCCGTCGCCTGCGCCTCATCCGACGGCTGTCCATAGAAGGACGCCATCCCCATACAGCCCAGGCCGATGGCCGAAACTTCGGGACCTGAACGCCCCAGCTTGCGCGTCTTCATCGGCATAATCTCCAGTCTGTGAGGAAGTCGGCGGGCGCTCCCGCCGGCTACAACTGGGCGCCGGATCAGCCGGCTACAAGGGTGCGCAGGCCGTCTCCAGCCAGGCCTTCGCCTCACCGCCCATCAGCGGCCCGACCTTGGCCCAGACCTCGGCGTGGTAGGCGTCCACATAGGCGCGCTCGTCGGCGGTCAGCAGGGCCACGTCGATCAGCTTCCGATCCAGCGGCGCCAGGGTCAGTTGCTCGAACCCGTGCATCGGCCGCTCGCCGCCCTCGATGGCTTCCGGCGCCGTGACCACCTGCAGGGTCTCGATGCGGATGCCCCAGTGGCCCTCGCGATAGTAGCCCGGCTCGTTGGACAGGATCATGCCGGTCAGCAGGGGCTGCGTGTTCACCGCCTTGGCGATGCGCTGCGGCCCCTCGTGGACGCCCAGATACGAGCCCACGCCATGGCCCGTGCCATGGTCATAGTCGAAGCCCTGCATCCACAGCGGATAGCGCGCCATCGCATCCAGTTGATGCCCCGTCGTCCCTGCCGGGAAGCGCACCACGGCCATGGCGATGTGGCCCTTGAGGACAAGCGTGAACATCCGGCGCTGATCCGCCGTCGGCTCGCCCACGGCCATGGTCCGGGTCACGTCCGTAGTGCCGTCCAGATACTGGCCGCCGCCGTCCACCAGCAGCAGGGAGCCTTTCTCGATCTTGCGGATGGTGCGGGTCACCGGTTTGTAGTGCGGCAGCGCCCCGTTCGGCCCCGCGCCCGCGATGGTGTCGAAGCTCAGGTCCTTCAGCGCGCCGGTCTCCTCGCGGAAGCGTTCCAGCGTCTCGGCCACCTCGCGCTCGTCCGGCAGGGTCTCCTGAGCGGTCGTGTCGACCCAGTGCAGGAAGCGGCTCAGGGCCGCGCCGTCGCGGATATGGGCCTGCCGCGAACCCTCGATCTCCACCGCATTCTTCTGCGCGCGCGGCAGGGTGCAGGGGTCCATCCCGCGCACCACGGTCGCGCCGGTCGCCTCCAGCCGGTCGAAATACCAGGCCGAGGACTGCCCCGGATCGACCAGCACCTTCTGCCCCGCCAGCGCATCCAGCGCGCCGTCCAGCGCCTCGGGCGCCGCCAGCGTCACCGCATCGCCCAGCCAGCCGGGCAACTCATTGGTGACCTTGCGCGGGTCCATGAACAGTTGGGCCGAGCCGTCCGTCTTCACGATGGCCTGCGACAGCGGCAGCGGCGTGCGGATCACGTCCCCGCCGCGAATGTTGAACAGCCAGGCGATCGACGACGGCGCGGTCAGCACGGTCGCATCGGCCCCCGCTTTCGCCACCGCCTCGCCGATACGCGCCCGCTTCGAGGCGCTGCTCTCGCCGGCGTATGTGTCGTCATGCGGCACGACCGGCGCCATCGGCTGGGCCGGGCGATCGTCGCCCCAGGCCTGATCGACCGGATTGACCTCCACCGGCTTCAACTCGGCCCCGGCCTTGGCCGCCGCCCTCTTCAGCACCGCCAGGGCATCCGGGCTGTGCAGCCGCGGATCATAGCCGATCACCGCCCCCTTGGGCGCGCGCTCCAGATAGGCGGGTACGCCGCCTTCCACGAGGTCGAGGATCTCGAACTGGTCCGCATCCACCTGCGCCCGCACCTGAACGGTGTAGCGACCGTCGGCGAACACCGCCGCCCGATCCTTCAGCACCACACCCGCGCCGGCCGAGCCGGTGAAGCCGCTCACCCAGGCCAGACGATCATTGGCGGCAGGCAGGTATTCGTTCTGATGCTCGTCCTCATGCGGGACCAGCATGCCGTCGAGGCCCTGCTCGGCCATCTTCGCCCGCACGCGCGGAAGGTGCTTCGCCCCGAAGGATGGATCGGTGGTTTCGTCGTAGGTCTGGCGCATGGCGGAGCCATAGCACCGCCTTGGCGACCGGTTCTAGTTCTGCGGCGCGGTCGGGCTCACCACGGCCGGCGCGGGGGTCGTGGGCACGGGCCGTTCGATCACCACCGGCTGGGCCGCCTGCGCTTCAGCGGTCCGCGCTTCGGCGTCCGCCCGCGCCGCCTCGGCGGACGAGCGGGCGGCGTCGGCCCGGGCGATATCCACGCTGGCCTGCGCCCCGGCCACCTGACCGGCGATGGCGGCGCGATCGGCGTCCGCCTGCGCCGCCGCGGCCTCGGCCTGGGCTTCCAGCAGGGCATCGTCGGTCGTCGGTCCCCCCGACTGCGAGAACAGGATCCACAGCACGGCGATCAGCACCAGCCCGCCGAGGATGCCCGCCACCCACCAGCCGGCGTTGGACTCGCGCACCACGACGGTCTCGACCGTCTCATTGGGGCCGCGCGTCACCACAGTTTCCCGCACGACAGTGTCGCCCGGCCTTACAGGTTCGAGGTTCGGATCGTAGTGAGTCACGTCTGCATCCTCCGGTTATGCGACCGAAACACGCAGACGGGATCGCCCGTTCCGTCGTTAACCCATCCGCCTCAGCACCAGCGCGCTCCAGGCGTCGCGGTGGATGCGGCGTTCCAGCACGAAGCCGCGCGACAGATAGGCCGCCGTCACCCGGCGCTCCTGCGTCCGCAGCAGGCCCGACAGGATGGCCACGCCGCCGATGTGCAGCGCTTCCTTGATGTCCTGCGACAGGGCGACCAGCGGCGGCGCCAGGATGTTGGCGAAGACCAGATCGTACGGCCCCTGGCTGCGCACCTTGCGGTCGTTCAGGCCCGAGGCGTGGACGAAGCGGGCGTTGGCCTGGTTGATGTGGGCGTTCTCGTTGGCGATCCGCACCGACGGCGCATCGATGTCCGTGCCGACGGCGACCTTCGATCCGGTCTTGGCGGCGGCGATGGCCAGCACGCCCGTGCCGCAGCCGACGTCCAGCACCCGTTCGAAGCGCTCGCGCTTCAGCAGTTCGTCAAAGGCCAGCAGACAGCCGACGGTCGTGCCGTGGTGGCCCGTGCCGAAGGCGGCGCCCGCGTCGATCTTCAGGTTCACCCGGTTCAGCGGCACCCGGCCCTGATCATGGGCGCCATAGACGAAGAAGCGCCCCGCCTCGACCGGCGGCAGGCCCGACAGCGACATGGCCAGCCAGTCGGCGTCGGCCAGCTTCTCGACGATGACCGTCAGCCCGTCGTGCGCCGACAGGGTCTGCTCGATGCCCTCGGCCTCCTCCTCGGTGGTCGGGAAGGCGTCGATGCGCCAGATGCCCTTGTCCTCGTCTTCCTCGAGGATCGAATAGGTCGCGCCTTCCAGCAGGACGTTTTCGTCCAGCGCCGAGGCTGCGGTTTCTGCAACAGCGCGGGGGCCGCGCGCGATAATCTGAACAGCGGACTCGGACATTTCTCAAACACCGCTATGATTGCGAATCGAGGGACGCGCTGGCGTGCTCTCCATCGCCAGCAAACGCAACATCATCCGAGGGGTCGGGGAATTCATGGCCAAAGCACCGTCTAAACCGAGTACCGCCGCCAAGCCGAAGGCGGCGACTGCCGCTTCCAAGCCGAAACCGGCCGCAAAGTCGAGCGCCGCGAAACCGGCCGCCGCTAAACCTGCCGTGAAGGCGGCGGCTCCCAAGGCCGCGCCGAAGGCCGCCGCCGCTCCCAAGGCTGCCGCCAAGCCGGCCGCGAAGCCGGCGACCAAGGTCGCCGCTCCGGCCAAGGCCGCTGCGCCCAAACCCGCCGCCAAACCGGCTGCGAAGGCCGCCGCCAAGCCCGCCGCCGCTCCGAAGGCCGTGAAGGCCGCGCCGAAGGCGGCTCCGAAAACCGCCGCCAAGCCCGCCGCCGCCAAGAAGCCGGCCGCTGCGCCGAAGGCCGCCGCCGCTCCGAAGGCTGCTCCGGCTCCGAAACCGGCCGCCGCTCCGGTCGCCGCCGCTGCCCCGGCCCCCGCGCCGAAGCCGGCTCCGGTCGCTGCCGCTCCGGCGGCCGCGCCTGCCG
>JAVHYH010000112.1 GCA_031119155.1 Brevundimonas sp. | reverse complement strand
GGCCTCGACCACCGGGGCGGGCGCGGCGGCGGCGGCCAGCAGGGCCGAGATGTCCAGATCGGCGGCGGGCGCCGGGGCGGCCAGATCCGGCAGCGACGACAGGTCCGGCAGACCGGCGGGTTCCGGGGCGCCGCCCAGCGGGGAGACGTTCAGATCACAGTCGCTTTCGACGAAATCGAACACCTCGCGCACGGCCGTCTCGGGCACGTCGGCGGTCAGGTCGATGGTCCAGATCAGGTGGTTCTCTTCCGGGTTCAGCGCGTCCAGCGCCGGGACCGCGCTGTCGTCCAGCGTCACGTCCATCGGCCCCAGACGGCCCAGTTCGCGCAGCAGCAGGCCCGTCTCATTGGCGTGGGCGTACATGGCGTTGTGCGGACGGAAGACGACACGCCAGCCGGTCGGCCCGGCGGGAGCGGCGGGCGCGCCGAGCGGGGGCAGGTCCAGCGAGGGCAGGTCGAGGGACGGCAGGTCCAGCGACGGCAGGGGCGCCAGGCCGACGGTCAGGGGGGTGAAGCCGAAGTCGTCTTCCTCCTCCTCGACGACGGGGGCCGAGGCCTCGCCGTGGGTCAGGATCTCCATCTCGGCGACCAGACCGGCGGAGCGGGCCTCGTCGACGTCGGGGATCAGGCCCTGGGCGGCGGCGATGTGGTCGGCCAGAACGTCGGACGCGCGCAGCAGGGTGCGGACGGTGACCTCGTCGCATTCCTTGCGGCCCGCGCGCAGCTCATCCATCAGCGTCTCGAAGACGTGGGCGAAACGGACCAGCGCCTCCAGGCCGAAGGCCCCGGCCCCGCCCTTGACCGAGTGAACGGCCCGGAAGACGGCGTTGATGGTCTCCAGATCGGTCTGACCCGACTCGAGTATCAGCAGCTTGGCTTCCAGGTCCGCCAGCAGTTCGGCGCATTCCTGGAAGAAGGTGGCCTTGATCGCTTCGAAGGCGTCCACGTGAACCTCTGTCCTCAGGCGGCGACGCGGCGGACGGCGTCCACCAGCTTCACCGGGTCGAAGGGTTTGACGATCCAGCCGGTGGCGCCGGCGGCGCGGGCGCGCGCCTTCTTCTCGGCGTCGCTTTCGGTCGTCAGGACCAGCACGGGGGTGTGGCGGTGGTTCGGATCGGCGCGCACGCCCTCGATCACGCCGAAGCCGTCCATGCGCGGCATGTTGATGTCGGTGATGATGATATCGGCGCTGTTGGCCGCCAGCACCTCGAGGCCATCGACGCCGTCCACGGCCTGGATGACGGTGTAGCCGGCGTCTTCGAGCGCCATTCGCAGCATGTCGCGCATGGTGCGGGAATCATCGACGGTCAGAACGGTCTTGGTCACGCGGCGGCTCCCACGGGTGCGGCATCAAGGGGGGCGGCGCCGAAGGCGGCCCATTGGTCGGAAAAGGTCGAAGAGTCGCCGGTCGTCACATCGAACGGCTGGCCGTCGGCGGCCCAGGTCGAACGGGCCGACAGCAGCACCTGCAGGCACAGGCCGCCCAGACGCTCGACCGCCGAGGCGTCGAGGGTCACAGGCTGTCCGCGCAGGCCGAGAATCTCGGCCTGCAACGGACCCGCGGCGCGGATGTCCAGCACGGAGGGAAGGATGACCGGCGTGCTCATCAGAACTCCTCCCAGCCGTCCTCGACAGCCTGCGGCTTCAGGGCGGCGCCGCCGCGGCCGGTGGCGCGCATCTGCGGCACGGGGGCGTGGCTGTAGCTCTGGCTTTGGCTCTGGCGGGGGGCCGGAGCCGGGGCGCGCGGCGTCTGCACGCTGCCGTCGCCGATGCGGAAGCGGGAGACCGACGAGGCGAGGCTCTCGGCTTCCTGCGACAGCGAGTGGCTGGCGGCGGTCGACTGCTCGACCATCGCGGCGTTCTGCTGGGTCACCTGGTCCATCTGGTTGACGGCGGTGTTGACCTGCTGGAGGCCGGTGGCCTGTTCCTGGGCCGAGGCGGCGATTTCCGAGACCAGGCTGTCGATCTCGGCGACGCGGCCGACGATGCGTTGCAGGGCTTCGCCGGTCTGGCCGACCAGGTTCACGCCCGAGGCGACCTGGGCGCCCGAGGCCGAGATCAGGGTCTTGATCTCCTTGGCGGCTTCGGCCGAACGCTGGGCCAGGGCCCGGACTTCCGAGGCGACGACCGCGAAGCCGCGGCCCGCGTCACCGGCCCGGGCGGCCTCGACGCCGGCGTTCAGGGCCAGCAGGTTGGTCTGGAAGGCGATTTCGTCGATCACGCCGATGATCTGGCTGATCTGGGTAGCCGACTGTTCGATGGCGCTCATGGCGGCGACGGCGTCACGGACGACGACGCCCGAGGTTTCCGCATCGCCGCGCGCACCCTGCACCACATCCGAGGCCTGACGGGCGCCCGAGGCGGTCTTGTTCACGGTGGCGGTGATCTGGTCGAGGGCGGCGGCGGTCTCTTCCAGCGAGGCGGCCTGCTGCTCGGTGCGGCGCGACAGGTCGTCGGCGGCGTGGCTGATCTCGCCCGAGCCCGAGCGGATGGCCGAGACGTTGGAGACGACCACCGACATGGCGTCCTTCAGCTGGCCCATGGCGGCGTTGAAGTCCGACTGCAGCTTCACGTATTCGGTCGGGAAGGTCTGGGTCAGGCGGTAGGTCAGGTCGCCGGCGCTGAGGCGTTCCAGACCTTCACCCAAGGCGGTGACGACGCGGGCCTGTTCCTCGGCCGCGGCCTCGGTGGCGGTCAGGTTGCGGCGGCGCTCGGCCTCGGCCTTCTCGCGGGCGTCGGCGGCTTCGGCCTCGACGCGGATCTTGTCGATGGCGGCGTCGCGGAAGGCGATGATCGCCTGACCCATGGCGCCGAACTCATCCTTGCGGTTGGCTTCCGGGACCTGCAGCGAGGTGTCGCCGCCGATCAGGCGCTTCATGTGCTCGACCATCTTCAGCACCGGTCCGCCGATGCCGCGGGTCAGGGTCAGGCCGGCCAGCATCGACAGGATGATGGCGGCGCCGATGCCGATGCCCAGCGTCCATTTGGCGGCGACGGAGGCGTCGGCCTGGATCGCGCGAACGCGCTCCAGCTCGGCCATGTTCTTTTCCTTGATCGTGTCCAGGGCGCCTTCGACCGGCTCCATGACCTGATCCGCCGAGCCGCTGCGGCCGACCATGGCGAGCGCGCGCTCACGGGTGGCCGGGTTGCGGGCCAGGGCGCTGCCCTGGGTGATGACGTGCTCGTACCAGGCGTCGGCGGTGCGGTTCAGCGCCTCGATGTCCGACTTCATGTCCGCCGGAGCGATCTCTTCCATCTCCTTCACCGAATCCCGGAAGGACTGGCGGTGCGCGGCGGCGCGCTGGACGTAGTATTCGTCGCTGGCCAGCAGATAACCGCGGAAGCTGTTCTCCTGACGCGCCAGATAAAACTCGGCGGCGGCGGCCGAGCGGACCATCTGGTTGGCGATCGAGCGATCGGCGCCGGCCTTGTCGAGGGCCGTCATCTGCATGAAGACCATCGCGCCCATGGCGGCGATCGCCGTGAGGACGCAGGCGAAGGCCAGGAACAGTTTCCGGCCGACGGGGATGTTGTTGAGGAAGTTCACGAAAAGCCTCGGGCGATCAGTGTGAAATCAGAAGGCGTGGAAATCAGAAGGCGTAGGTCAGGGCGCCGACCAGACGACCCTCATAGGGTTCGCCCAGGTCGTGCTCGTCGGTGTCGTACCAGCGCAGGTCGGCGGCGACGGCGTCGGTGAGCTTGTGCTTCACGCCGACGTTCCAGGCCGTGTACTCCGCGCCGCCTTCAGCGGTGCGGACGCCCAGCGCGGCGGTGGCGCGGGTCTTGCCGGTGATCTTGTAGCCGCCCTGGGCCTCGACCCACCAGGCTTCCTGCGTCGCGCCGGAGCCGTCCGGGGTGTAGTTCACGCGCAGACGGCCGCTGACCGGACCGATCGAACGCGACATATCCGCCTGATATTCCCAGTAGTTCGCATCCACGCCGGCGCGCGTGCCGGGCAGGTCGCGGTTAACGACCGCGAAATCCCATTCGAAGCCCAGCGCTTCCGGCGCCCAACCCACGGTCGTGACGATTTCGGAATCGGCGCCCGAGGACAGTTCGGCGGTCGAGACGAAGACCGAGGCGTGGAAGTCATTCTGCGAGACCTCGACCTGGCCGGACCAGGCGATCTCGCCATTGCTCTTGCCGATGCCCTTTCCGACGTACTCGCTGGTCACGCCGACCTGGAAATCCACCGAGGGATCGGCGGCGGCCGGGGTGGCGAGGACCAAGGTGGACGCGACGGCGGCGGCGACAGCAGCAGCGCTTCTACGGATGCTTAGCAGGCTAACGGAGGACATTCTTACCCCTAGTTGTTCGGGGCATAGTCGGGGTAACGCTAATATTCTTCGTAAACTGAGCTGTACGTACAAAACCCTACGTGTAGGGGTTTATACGTACCCGCCACTTACTTGTGGTAAACGACGTTAGACTTGTGTCGCGCTTGCGAACTTTGCCGCGAACCTGCAATTGGGTTCGCATCAGCTGCGAACCGCTTCGCGTTGATGCGTTCAGTAATCACCATTCAGAGGCGTTTCGCGCGCCCTTCGGTCCCGGGTCCTGTCGGGGTCGGGGGCATATACGTATTTTCCCTTAGTCGGATTGTTGATATGCCTGACCCGGACGGGACAGAGATCCCGGTAAAGGGAGGGGTCGATCCGATCACCGGGGTCGATCTGGAGAGGGTGACCGGCACGCGTTCGGCATCGGAGATACTGTTCTCCATAGCCACCACGCGCACCTATCGAGGGTGGCGCGCCTGGCTTCTTGCGGTCTTGTCCGTAGCGGCCTGTTTCGTTCTCAGGGCCGTGCTCGAGCTGGTCGGAGACTTCTACTACCTGCCGATGGTCCCGGCGGTGGTCGTCACCGCCATGCTGGCGCGACGCGCCCCGACCGCCCTAGCCATCGCCCTGTGCGTGGCGGGCAATGTGGCGCTGGTCTCGCGCGAGGGACTGACCGACACCGTCGTCAACGCGGGCCTGTTCGTGGTCGTCGGCTGGCTGGTGGCCGAGATCTGCTGGGCCCAGCGCCGGATGCACCGGCGCTCGATGGAGCTGACCCGCACCCTGGCGGGACGCAATGCGGTGCTGGACACCGTGCTGGCCACGGTGCCGGTGGTCATTCTGGATCGCGAGGGCCGCATCCGTCGCCTGACTCCCGCGGCCGCCAATCTGTTCGGCATCGACAGCGCGGCGACGGCCGGCAAGTCATTCGGCGATCTGGTCCACGGCTTCGACCTGATGCGGCTGGACGGCAAGGCCTCGAACGGGCCGCTGGAGGCGCCCACCGGCCACTGGATCGGTCGCCGTCCCGACGGCCGCCCCCTGATCCTCAGCCTGCAGATGGGCGTGATGCCGGAGGCGTCGGAGGACGATTACGCCGCCGTCTGCATCACCGACCTGACCGAGGCTGAGATGGCCACCGAACGGGCGCGGGATCTGGACATCCAGTTGCACCATGTCTGGCGGCTGAACTCGCTGGGCGAGATGGCGGCGACCCTCGCCCACGAACTGAACCAGCCGCTGAGCGCCGCCACCACCTATGTGCAGGCCAGCCAGCGCGACATCGAACGGGCCGGTCTGATCGGCCAGAGCGCGGCGCGGACGCTGGAGCTGGCCAAGGGCCAGATTCTCCGGGCCGGGACGATTATCAGGCGCATGCGCGACATGTTGACCACGGGTACACGCAGCCTCGGAAATGAGAGCATCGCATCGATGATCGAGGATCTCGGCCAAGCTTTCGCCCTCATTGGTCGTGATAGGGGCGTCGAAATTCGAACCGAGGTCTCCGACGTCGACGATACGGTTCGGGCTGAGCGTATCCAGTTCCAGCAAGCTTTGATCAACCTGGTCCGTAACGCGGCTGACGCGGTCTCGGACCAGGCGAAACCCGTTGTATTGATCCGTGGTCGTCCTTTCGGGGACAGCGCGTATCGCGTGACGGTCGAGGACAACGGTCCGGGAATTCCCGGCGATGACATGGAAAGCATCTTCCGTCCGATGACGACGACGAAATCCACCGGAATGGGCCTGGGATTGTCCGTGACCCGCACGATCGTGGACAGCCACGGCGGAACCCTGACGGTCGGGCGCAGCGACATGGGCGGAGCGTCATTCGCCATCGACATGCCGCGTGAGGAAGACGACGCATGACCAATATCCGGCATTCGGTCTTCGTGATCGACGACGATGCGGCGGTGCGGGACTCCCTGCTCTATCTTCTGCGCAGCGAGGGCGTGAGGGCGCGCGGTTTCGCCAGCGGCGCCGACTTCTTCGCCAACCTGCCCGAGGATCGCTCGGCCTGCGTCATCACCGACGTGCGGATGCCGGGCATGGACGGCGGCGAGGTGGTGCGGCGCCTGGCGGAACTGAACGACCGCGCCTGGCCGGTCATCGTCTTCACCGGCCACGCCGACGTGCCGATGGCGGTGCAGCTGATGAAGGCCGGCGTCATCGACTTCATCGAGAAACCGTTCGACCCGTCGCGCATGATCGAGACGGTGAAGGGCGCGCTGGACCGTCTGGACGACCTGTCGGCCCGTCAGGAAATGCGGATGGAGGTGGACCGCAAGCTGGCCCTGCTGACCCCGCGCGAGCGCCAGGTGTTCGAGGCCCTGATCGAGGGCAAGTCGAACAAGGAGATCGCCCAGCTGCTGTCGATCAGCCCACGGACGGTCGAGATCTTCCGCTCCAAGGTCATGGGCAAGATGCAGGCCGACAGCCTGTCGGCGCTGGTGCGCATGGGCCTCTCGGCCTCGTCCGAAGCCTGATTTCGCGGGCTTTCAGGGTTGCGATCCGGGCCGGGGCGGCCGATATGCCCCGCCTCCCCGAAGACCTCCCCCACGCCTCCCCGCGAAAGCCCGCCCATGAGTTCCGAAACCGTCCCCGCTCCCGCACCCGAACTGCCGACCGGCCAGCCCGTCGGCCGCGTCATCGCCATGCCCGCCGACACCAATCCCGAAGGCGACATCTTCGGCGGCTGGCTGCTGGCCCAGATGGACCTCGCCGGCGCCACCCCCGCCTTCGAGCGCGCCCAGGGCCGCTGCGCCACCATCGCGCTGGACGGCATGGTCTTCCACCAGCCGGTGTCGGTCGGCGACGAGGTGTCGATCTACGCCAACGTCATCAAGACCGGCCGCACCTCGATTCGCGTCCATGTCGAGGCCTGGAAGCGTCCGCGCAACCAGGTCGGCGCCGCCTCCGTGCGCGTGACCGAGGGCGTCTTCACCTATGTCGCCATCGACGCCGAGCGGAAGCCGCGCGCCCTGCCGGCGGCGCCGGAATAACCCTTCGAAACAGTCGGAAATCTTGACCTTCGGCCCCTTCCGGCCTACCTCGCCCCCATGACCGTTCGCCGCATCCTCACCATCGACAACGCCGCCGACCTGGCGGTGCTGAAGCAAGTCTCCACCCCGATCGAAGGTCCGGTGACCGACGAGCTGCGCGGGCTGATGGATGACATGCTCGACACCATGTACGACGCCCCGGGCATCGGCCTGGCCGCCGTACAGATCGGCGACACCCGCCGGGTGATCGTCATGGACCTGGGCGACAAGGACGGCGCGGCCTGCGATACCGACCCGGCCGAGATGAGCCAGGAAGAGCGCGAGAAGTTCGAGGCCGAACGCCGCAACCCCCGCTATTTCGTCAATCCCGAGATCACCTGGACCTCGGAAGAGACCGCCCCCTACGACGAGGGCTGCCTGTCGATCCCGGACTATTTCGATTCCGTCGAACGTCCCGCCCGCTGCCGCATTAAGTACCTCGGCTACAACGGCGAAGAGATCGAGGAAGAATGCGAAGGCCTGTACGCGGTGTGCATCCAGCACGAGATGGATCACCTGAACGGCGTGCTGTTCATCGACCATCTGACGCGCCTGCGCCGCGAGCGCGCCGTGGCCAAGGTCAAGAAGGCCGCGAGGATGGCCGCCTGATGGCCCGCATGAAACGCACCCGCGACCGCATCATCGACACCAACGGCCGTCGCCGCCTGACCCGCAACGAAAAGGTCGGCGTCGCCTCGCTGGCCACCATCGTCGGCGTGGCTGCCATCGGCGTGATCGCCGGCGTCCTGCTGGACCGCCTGCTCGACTTCGACGACGCGCTGGACGCGGGCGGCGAGTGGGATGAGGGCGGCGGGGTTTCGACCCGCTGGGAGTAGGCTCCCTCCTGGGGCGCTATCGCTCGCGACGCGGTCGCTCGCTACTTGAGCGCAGTTTCTGCTAGAGCGCTGCCGCATCTGATTACTGGACCGGCTCCATGCGCCTCGCCTTCATGGGTACTCCCGACTTCGCCGTGCCGTCGCTGGCCGAACTGATCGCCAGCGGCCATGAGGTCGTGGCCGTCTATTCCCAACCGCCGAAGCCGAAAGGGCGCGGCCAGAAGCTGACCCCCTCGCCGGTGCACGCCTTCGCCGAAACCATGGGCCTGCCGGTCTTCACCCCGACGTCGATGAAGTCGCCCGAGTCCATCGCCGACTTCCAGAGCCTCGACCTCGATGCCGCCTGCGTGGTCGCCTACGGCCAGATCCTGAAGACCGAGGTGCTGGAGGCGCCGCGTCTGGGCTGTTTCAACCTGCATGGCTCGCTGCTGCCCCGCTGGCGCGGCGCCGCCCCGATCCAGCGCGCCATCATGGCCGGCGACAACCAGACCGGCGTGCAGATCATGCGGATGAGCGAAGGGCTGGACGAGGGCGACATCCTGCTGTCCGAAATCCTCGACATCCGCGCCGACGACACCGCCGCCACCCTGTCCGAGCGCATGTCGCACACCGGCGCCAGCCTGTGGCCCCGCGCCTTGGCCGCCATCGACCGCGGCGGGGCCGCTGGCACGCCGCAGGTCGGGGAGCCGACCTACGCCCGCAAGATCACGCCCGCCGAAGCCCGCATCGACTGGTCGCGTCCCGCCGCCGGAGTGGACGCCCATATTCGGGGCCTGTCGCCCTTCCCCGGCGCCTGGTTCGAGGCGCCCGGCCCGGACGGCCCGGTGCGGATCAAGGCCCTGCTGTCGGGTCTCGCCGAGGGATCGGCGGCGCCCGGAACGGTGCTGGACGGCGACGGCCTGACCATCGCCTGCGGCGAGGGCGCCGTGCGTCTGATCCGCGTCCAGCGCGAGGGCAAGGCCCAGCAGGCGGCGGACGAGATGCTGCGCGGCTTTGATATTCCCGCCGGAACGGTTCTGGCCTGATGCCCCGCTACCGGCTGACCGTTGAATACGACGGCTCGGGCTACAACGGCTTTCAGGTTCAGGCCGGACAGCCGACCGTGCAGGGCGCGCTCGAGGCGGCGATCAAGGCCTTCTCGGGCCAGAGCATCCGTCTGGCGGCGGCGGGACGGACCGACACCGGCGTCCATGCGACCGGTCAGGTGGTCAGCTTCGATCTGGAGAAGGACTGGCCCGAACACACGGTCATGAACGCCATGAACGCCCACCTGATCACCGAGCGGGTGTCGGTGCTGGACTGCGCGGGCGTGGACGACGAATGGCACGCCCGCTTCTCGGCGACGGGCCGCAAATATCTGTACCGCATCCTGAACCGGCCCGGTCGTCCGGCGCTGGACCTCGGGCGCGTGTGGCATGTGAAGAAGCCGCTGGACGCCGGGGCCATGCATGAGGCGGCGCAGGCGCTGGTCGGCCTGCACGACTTCACCACCTTCCGCGATGTGAACTGCCAGTCGAAATCGCCGGAGAAGTCGCTGGACGTCGCCCGGGTGACCCGTGTGGGCGAGGAGGTGCATCTGGTGTTCGAGGCGCGCAGCTTCCTGCACCGGCAGGTCCGCTCGATGACCGGGACGTTGGCCGAGGTCGGGCTGGGCCGCTGGGCGATCGGGGATGTGGCGAAGGCGCTGGAGGCCAGGGACCGCGCCGCCTGTGGCCAGGTCGCGCCTTCGGACGGTCTGTATCTGACCGGCGTGACTTACTGAGGCCGCGTCGGGTCGAGAAGGCGGAGCCTTCTGAGCGCGGCAAGGAAAAACAAAAGGCCCGCCGGGCGAACCGGCGGGCCTTTCGCATTCGCGGATGCGAGCCTTAGCGCTTGGCGCTCTCGGCGCCGCCGGTGACGGCGCTGCCGGCGGCCGAGACGTCGCGGCCGACGCCCGAGATGGTGTTGCAGGCCGACACGGCGAGCGCGGCGGCGATGATCGAAAGCGCGACAATCTTCTTCATTGGGTGATCCCCGATTTGCGTTGAACCTGCGCCGTAAACGCAAGCGTGGCCGTGGGGTTGCATGGCCAAGTCATCGCGCGATCTGCTAGATCGTTCGCCATGACCCAGCCCGCGAACACCGCCGCCCGCCGTCTTGTCGAAACCCTGGTGATGAACGGCGTTGACCGCGTCTTCTGCGTGCCGGGAGAGAGCTATCTGGCCGTGCTGGACGCGCTGGCCGATGTGCGCGACCGGATCGAGGTCATCGCCTGCCGCCACGAGGCGGGCGCCGCCAATATGGCCGAGGCCTACGGCAAGCTGACGGGCAAGCCCGGCG
>JAVHYH010000111.1 GCA_031119155.1 Brevundimonas sp. | reverse complement strand
GTAGTGGACCAGCGACTTGTGGACCCCGACCTTGTCGGCGATGTCCTTGATCGTGACGCCGTAGAAGCCGTGCTGGGAGAACAGCTCCTCCGCCGCGTCGAGCAACTGTTCCAAGCTTTCGGCGCGCTGTTCGGCCTTGCGACGCGGCTTGCGGATCGGGGTGGTCATGGCCGGAACCTCGGGGCGGTTCGGCGCGCCTTCTGGGTCAAACGCCGACTCGATAATGGAGACGGCGGCCATCCTATGCGCCCCCATAGGTAGCGCGAAGCACGGTCTTGTTGATCTTTCCGGTGGCGGCCAGCGGCATCGCTTCCACCCGCACCACGCGCTCGGGGATCCACCAGTCGGCGACCTGTCCCTTCAGGGCGGCCTTCAGCTCATCGTCCTCGATCTCCTGCCCGCGCGCGGGCTCGATGACCATCAGCGGGCGCTCGCCCCATTTGGGGTCCGCGCGACCGATCACGGCGACCAGACCGACCGACGGCAAGGCGCCGATGATCTCCTCGATCTCGACCGGATTGATCCACTCGCCGCCCGACTTGATCAGGTCCTTGGAGCGGCCCGCCAGGGTCAGGTTTCCGGCCTCGTCGAGCGACGCCAGGTCGCCCGTGTCGAACCAGCCGTCCTGATCCGTCGCGGTGGTCTCGGCGCCGAAATAGCGGTTCACGACGCTCTGGCCCTTCACCTTCAGATGGCCGACGCCGTCGCGCTGATCCGGCAGGGGCTGGCCGTCGGCGTCGGTCAGCAGCAGGTCCAGCCCCAGCGGCGGACGGCCCGACCCTCGGGCGGCGCCCGGCTGGTCGGTGCGCGGAGAGATGGCGCCCAGCGGCGACAGTTCGGTCATGCCCCAGCTGGTCTGCACCGTGGCGCCGAACCGGCTCTCCATCCGTTTCAGCAGGCTGTCGGGGCAGCTGGAGCCGCCGATGATGACCCGCTCGAGGCTGTGGGTCTGGCCGCCGGTGGCATCCAGATGATCCAGCAGGCCCAGCCAGACGGTCGGCACGCCGACGGCGACGGTGACCTGATGCCTGTCGATCAGCCGGGCCAGGCTGGCGCCGTCGGTGACACGGCCCGGCAGGACCAGATTGGCGCCGACCGCCGGCGCCGCGAACGGCAGGCCCCAGGCGTTGGCGTGGAACATGGGGACCGCGACCAGCACGCTGTCGGCAGCGGTCAGGGCGATGGAGTCCGCCTGCAGGGCGCGCAGGGTGTGCAGATAGTTGGAGCGGTGGGTGTAGCCGACACCCTTGGGCGCGCCGGTCGTGCCGGAGGTGAAGCAGAGGCCGGCCAGCGAGCGCTCGTCGAAATCGCCCCAGACGGCGGGGCGCCCGCGATCGGCCAGCAGTGTCTCGAGGGCCAGAACGTCGGTCCGGCCGGCCTCGGGCGTCTCGCCATCCAGAAGGATCAGCCGCTCCAGCGAGGGGCAGGCGTCCAGCAGGGCTTCGGCGATGTCGCGCAGGCCCGTGCCGACGGCCAGCACCCGGTCGTCCGCCTTGGCCACCATGGCGGCCAGATGGGCGATGGTCAGGCGGGGGTTGAGGGTGTGGCAGACCAGTCCGACGCCCATGGCGGCGTACCAGACCTCGACGTGATGCTGGGTGTTCCAGGCCAGGGTGGCGATGCGGTCGCCGGGCTTCAGCCCAAGGTCCAGCAGGGCGCCGGACAACCGGTTGGCGCGCACCCTCAGGTCGCCGTAACCGATGCCCGCGTCGCCGTCGGGGCCGCCGGCGGTGACCACCTGCGCCTGTCCATGCCACTTGGCCCCGTGGTCGAGGAAGCGGTCCACGGTCAGCGCGTAGTCCTGCATGAGGCCGGGGAGGGAAGCAGTCATCCTTGGGCGGTGGTCCAGACGAGTACAGGAAAGAGGGAAGGGCGGGGCGACGACCCGGAGGCCGCCGCCCCTCGCGGTCAGAAGGTCCGCGTCAGGTTCACGCCGAACTGGCGCGGGGCGCCGGCGTAACGAAGGCCCGCGTTGACCGCGGCGATGTAGGTCTGGTCGGTGGCGTTGTGCACATAGCCGGCCACCGTCCAGTTGTCGGTCTTGTAGCTGAGCAGCAGGTTGACCAGGTTGCGGGCCTCCAGCCGGTCGCCGAGGGCCGCATTGTTGAAGATGCTGGTCCAGGCCTCGCCGATGTGGGCATAGTCGATCCGGGGCGACAGGGTCGCGCCATTGCCCATCTGGAAGTCGTACTGGACGCCGACATTGAAGGTCAGCTCCGGCGCATAGCCCTGGGTGTTGCCGCCCAGGTTCAGGCAGTTGGCCGAGGCCGGGCCGGTCTGCGCGTTGCAGGTTCCGGTGCGCGAGATGCGCGGGTCGGCGGCGTAGAAGTCGCCCAGTTCCGAGTGGGACACGGCGGCGCCGACATCCACGGTCCAGTCGTTGATGCGCGCCTGGGCCGAGGCCTCGAGCCCCATCAGCACCGTGTCGTCCTGAACGTTGACGATGGAGCTGAACAGCGGCACCGCCGGATCGCCGACGATGACCTGGAAGCCTTCGTAGGTCATGTAGTAGGCGCCCAGCTGGGTGCGGACGCGGCCGCCGAACATCGTCGACTTCCAGCCGAGCTCGTAGTCGATCACGTCTTCCGGGCCGAAGGAGCTGGCCGGGACATAAAAGTTCGGTGCGTTCAGCCCGCCCATCTTGAAGCCGGTCGCGACGAAGCCGTACAGGAAGTTGTTGTCGTCGAGCTTGTAGTTGATGCTCAGCTTGCCGGTGGTCTTTTCGGCCGTGACCTCGTCGTTCTGCAGCAGCTGCAGTCCGAAGGCGGGGTAGGTCGTATAGACGTTCTCGTTGCGCGAGGTGCTTTCCGACCAGCGGGCGCCCAGCTGGATCTGCAGGCGGTCCGAAATGTCGTAGCTGATCTGGCCGAAGACGGCTTTGGTGTCCTTCGGCGTCTCACCGAAGATGTAATAGTCCAGCACGCCCTCGGGGAAGCCGACGTGATAGGCGCCCTGCGGGAAGGTGGTGACCGGGAAGGTCACATGGTCTTGCTGCCAGAAGGCGCCCAGCAGCCAGGTCAGGCGCTGGTTGTCCGGCGAAACCAGGTTGATTTCCTGCGACCAGACCTCTTCCTCGACGCGGTCATAGAAGGTGTTGTTCAGCGCGCTGGTGCCGTCCAGATCGGTCGAGAAGACGCTGATGCCGTCCTGGTAGCCGGTGATCGAACGCAGGGTGACGCCGTTGTCGAAGACGTAGCTGACGTTCAGCGAGACACGGGCCGTCTCGTCCTTGCCGGAGTGCGGGCCGTTGGCGGTGATCTTGAACGGATCGTTGGTCGCCAGCACCGGGTCGGCCGGGTAGCCGCCGAAGTCCAGGTTGTTGTAGTCGCCCTTCAGCAGGACGCGCAGGGCCGGGGTCGGGGTCCACAGGAAGCTGGCGCGGACGCTGTTCGATTCCACGTCGCCCGGGCTGCCGCGATAGGCGCCGGTGATCTCGTGGAAGCTGGAGCGCTGCTCGCTGTTGACGGCGAAGCGGGCGGCCAGGGTGTCGGTGATCGGCAGGTTCACCGCGCCCTGGAATTTCAGGTTGTCGTAGTTGCCGACCTGACCCATCACATAGCCGTTCACGCCGGTGAAGTCGGGGTTGCGGGAGGTCACGAAGACGGCGCCGCCCGTGGCGTTGGTGCCGGCGAAGGTGCCTTGCGGACCGCGCAGCAGCTCCACACCGCCGATGTCGTAGTAGGGCTCGGCCTGGAAGTAGCCCGGGAAGACCGGCACGCCGTCACGATAGGTGGTGACGCCCACGCCGATGGCGGTGGTGGCCTCGGACTTGCCGATGCCGCGGACGTTGAAGAAATTGCCCTGGCCGTAGTTCTGGACGGTCGTGGACGGGGCCACGAACTGCAGTTGCTCCAGCGAGAAGACGCCGCGGTCGTCCAGGCTTTCGCCGGCCAGAACGGTGGCGGCGACGGCGGTTTCCTGCAGGTTGGTCGTGCGGCGCTCGGCCGTGACGACGACGTCGCCCAGCGAGGTGGCTTCTTCCTGTTGATCGGTCTGCTGCGGCGCCGCGTCCTGGGCTTGGGCAACGCCCGTCCAGAGCAGGGCGACTGCGGATGTGGTGAGCCAGAGCTTGCGCCCCATGGTCTTCCTCCCTCGGTGTTTCCTCGAGCGCTCTGACGGCGCCATGGGTTCACCGTCTCACCGATTCCGGGCCTCGTCAATCCTCACTCGCCGGCTAGTGAAGATTGACCTTTTGGCCAACATCAGCAGAGTGCGCCCACCCCGAACGGGGAAGACGGCGGCGCTGTCCGCAGCAGGGAGACCAGTATGAGCATCGATCTGAAGGGCCGTGTGGCCATCGTCACCGGCGCCGGCGGAGGGCTGGGCCGCAGTCACGCCCTGGCGCTGGCGCGGCACGGCGCCAAGGTCGTGGTCAATGATCTGCAGCCCGCCGCCTGTGAGGCCGTGGCCGCCGAGATCGTCGCCGCCGGCGGCGAAGCCCTGCCCTGGACCTGCAGCGTCACGGATCGCGAAGGCGTCTTCGCCATGGTCGAGGGCGTGGTCGAGCGCTGGGGCCAGATCGACATTCTGGTCAACAACGCGGGCATCCTGCGCGACCGCACCTTCGCCAAGATGGACCTGGACGATTTCGCCCTGGTGCTGGACGTGCACCTGATGGGCTCGGTCAACCTGACCAAGGCCGCCTGGCCGCATATGCGCGACCGGGGCTATGGCCGGGTGATCTTCACCACCTCGTCGTCGGGCCTGTACGGAAACTTCGGCCAGTCCAACTACGGCGCGGCCAAGATGGCGCTGGTCGGACTGATGCAGACCCTGGCGCTGGAGGGGCAGAAGTCGGGCATTCACGTCAACTGCCTGGCGCCCAGCGCCGCGACGCAGATGACCGAAGGCCTCTATTCCGACGACGACCTGAAGGGGCTGTCGACCGATCTGGTCAGCCCGGGCGTCGTGGCGCTGGCCAGCGAGAACGCGCCGACGCGGACCATTCTGCTGGCCGGTGCGGGCGCCTTCGAACAGGCCCACATCACCATGACGCAGGGCATCCATCTGGGCGCGGTCGCCGACGCCGCCGACCGGATTGAGGCCCAATGGGCGCGCATCTCGGACCGCACCTCGGAGCAGGTCCCGGCGTCCGGAGCGGCCCAGTACACCCACGAGGTCAACCATCCCGACCGTGCGCGCGAAGGGGCGCTCAGCGCGGCCTGACGACTACTGTGGGCCGGACCGCGGCGCCGCGCCCGGCGTCTCCCGTCTGGCCCAGCCCGACGGGGTCGTGCCGGTGAAGCGACGGAACAGCTTGTAGAACTGCGACGCGCTCAGGCCGGTCGCCTCCACGGCTTCGAGCGGGGTCAGGGGGCGGCCGATCCGGTCGATCTGGCGGCAGGCGATGTCGATCTGCACCCGTTGACGATCCGCCAGCGACGGCTCCTCCGGGCGGCAGCGTCCGCAGGGCCGGAAGCCGGTCGCGCGCGCCTCGGCGAGGGTGTCGTGCAGCCGGATGTTCTCGGACCGGGCGTGGCGGGACGGGCAGGTCGGGCGGCAATAGACGCCGGTGGTGATGACGGAATACCAGAACCGCCCCTCCGCGCCGGGATCGCGGCGATAGAGCTGGGCGAGGCGGTTCTGGCGACGGGCCGGACCGTCAGGGGCGGCGAGCGCGGGGAAGGGGTTCATCAGGAAAAAAGGGAGATGGGCGCGCCGATCGGGGGTGCGGGAAGACGCGCCCATCCCTTCCATCAGAGGCCGGGACGGGCCCAGGCGACCCGCTGAAGGCTTCTGAAGAAAGTCGTGGCGCCCGGCCGGGCGAGGTCTGAAATGAACATCGGGCGTCTTCCGGGCGTCGAACGGACCGAGGCGTCATCGCGCCTCTGAAACAGGACGCCGTCGGGCGAAGCTCGCCTTACGGTCTGTCGTGTTTTTTCTTCAGAAGGCGGCGTCGAAGGTCAGCCGGACCGTCAGCGGTCGCACCGGCGCCGCCTGCGGCTCCGACAGCTGATAGGGCGAACCGATGCCGTAGCGGACGCCCTGGACGTCGAACGGATTGGAGATGCGCAGCACCGCCGCCCGCCGGTCATCCCCCAGCCGGGCCGTCAGCTCCGAGCGGGTGTAGCCGCCCTGCGGAACGTCCAGCATCGGCCCGACGCCGAGCTGCGACTGTCCGATGTAACGGAAGTCCGCGCCGAGCCGCAGGGGCAGGCGGCCGATCTCGCCGGCCTCCCAGTCGAGGCTCAACTGGGCGCCGACGGGGGCCACATTGGGGATGTCGGTCGTGCCGCCGCCGTTGGTGCTGAAGCCGGTGCGGGTCAGGCTGCTTTCGTTCAGGAAGACGCCGCCGGACAACTCCAGCGCATCATGGGGACGCCAGGCGGCCTTCAGGGAGATGAAGTGAATCTCGCCGTCGCCGACGTTGTCCGTGACCAGATCGCCGCCCTCGGTGACGATGTCCGCCTGAACGTCGCGCCAGTCGACCCATCCCGCCGAGAGCTCGCCTGATAGCCCGTGCCAGGCCGGGCCGGTGCGGGCGCCGACCTCCAGCAGGATGACCCGGTCGCCCTGATAGCGGGCGAAGGCGCCGTTGGCCTCGTTCACCCCGGCGGGGCGGACGGCGTGCTCGAAGCGTCCGAACAGGGTCACCGCCGGGGTGACGTCCCAGCGGGCGGACAGGCTGGGGGTCAGCCTCAGGGTCGCGCCGGGCCGGTCGTCGGCGAGGCGCATGTTGACGACCACGTCCTGGATGTCGCTCTCGATCCGGACCGTCGAGACCCGCGCGCCGATGGCCACCCGCCAGTCGGGGGCGGGCGAAAGCGCCACCTCTCCGAACGCCGCCAGTTCAGTGAACTGACGGGTCAGATCGACCGCCTGTTCGGAGATCGACGCCATCGGCAGAAGGCGGTAGCGGCGCTCGACCAGCGTTTCTCCGAACGCCACGCTGCCTCCGCCGGAGAGGGTCCAGCCGTCGCCGGCGGTGAAGTCCACCCGCGCCTCGGACGAGAAGGTCGATACGCTCTGGCGGCGGTCGATGGCGCTGGGGACCGGTTCGGCCGACTGGGTGGCGTCGAAGCGTTCGGTCAGGCGCTGGTGCGAAACGCTGGTGGCCGACACCAGGGTCGCCCGGCCGAACTGTCGGCGCGCCGTCAGGCCGACGAGGCCGAAACGGCTGTCGTAGGGCTCGGCGACATTGGTGGAACGGGTCAGGTCGATATCGTCGGCCGGCACGGTCTGGGAATCGTCAGCGAACACCCGTTGCGCGGCGCCGCTCAGCTCGAAATCCCAGCCATTGTGATACCAGCGAAGGGCGGCGCGCCCGCCGACGGTATTGATGGCGTCCAGACCGCTGGAGGCGCCGTCGGGGCTGTGCAGGAAGCCGCCGTCGCGTCGGGTGTAGGCGACCAGCCGCGCAGCCGCATCGTCGCCGAGGCCGTGGTTCAGCACCACCGCCGCCTCATGGCTTTCGTCCCCGCCGGAGGTCAGGCCGCCGCCGACGATCAGGCGCGCGGAGGTCTCGGCGGTCAGGGGGGAGCGGGGGCGAATGCGCAGGACGCCGCCGATGGAGCCCGCGCCGAACCGGGTGCCCTGCGGGCCCTCGAAGACCTCGATCCGCTGGACGTCGATCAGGGCGAGGTCCGGGTCGGGAGAGCCGTAGCCGAGACGCAGGTCGCCCAGATACTGGCCCACCGTCGCCTGCAGCGGCCCGTTCATCGCCGAGTCCGACAGGCCGCGCACGAACAGCTTGTTGCGGCCCAGCCCCTGCCGGGTCGAGTCGACCGTCGCGGACAGGTCGGCGACCGCCTCGCTGGAGCCGGCGCCTTCGATCCGCTCGAGCGCACCGGGGGCGACGAGGCTGTGACCCGGCGCGTCCTTCAGGCCTACGGGCGGCACGGCGGTGACGACCACCTCGCTGAGCGTGGTCGGCGCCAGGATCACCGGAGGCGGCGGGGATGACGGCCTCGGAGCCGGAGCGGGGGCCCGGGGCGCGGTCTCGATGCGATAGACGCCGTCGCCGATCCGCACCGCCCGTGCGCCCAGCGGACGCAGCAGCCGCTCCAGCGCCGCCTCGGGACTCATGCGGCCCTGAAGGGCGGGGGTCTGGCGGCCGGTCAGGTCGGCGCTGATGACGACGTCAATCCCGGCCTGCGCCGCCAGCCGGTTGATCGAGGGCACGGCCGGACCGGCGCGCAGGTCGAAGCTCTGGGGCGCGCCGGCCTGCGACGTCAGCAGGCCCGCGACCGCCCAGGCGACGGCGCTCACGGCGCTGATCGCGGTTCCAGCCGCCAGCCCGCGCCGTCCTCGACCACAGACACGCCCAGCAGCAGCGCGATCCGGGCGCGCTGATCACCGGCGGCCGGACCGATCTGCAGGCTGCCGCTGAAGCGACGGTCCGCGAGGGCGGGCGCAATGCTGACGCGACGGTTCAGGGCGCGGGACAGATCCTGCGCCACGACGGACAGTCGTTCGCCGTTCCACGACAGACGCCCCTCGCGCCAGTCGTCGACGGCGTCGATGTCGACGGGCAGGCGATCCAGACCGCGCGGGCTCGCGACTACGCTGTCGCCGGGGTTCAGCACGGCGCTGCCGGCGGCGGCGTCCACGCGCACAGCGCCCTCCGACACCGCCACGCGGGCGCCGTCCTGCAGGTGGGTGACGTCAAAAACCGTGCCCAGGTCCGTCAGGGTCGTGTCGCCGACCTCGACGATGAAGGGGCGCGTGTCGTCATGCACGACGTCAAACAGGGCGCGGCCGCTCTCCAGCGTCACCGCGCGCGGCTGACGGCGATCCATGGCCAGTCGCGTGCCGCCGTCCAGCATGACCTGCGAGCCGTCGGCCAGCGAGATCGTGCGCTGTTCGCCCGGGGCGGTCTCGACCGTCCACGGCTGCGGCCGCTGGCTCCAGCCGATCCAGCCCACGCCCAGCGCCAGCACGCCGACCACCGCCGCGACCGCGAGGCGGGGCAGGGCGGCCGGGCGGCGGCGCGCGAACACCGGCACGAACGGGCGGGCGGGCGCCGTCTTCAGCGCCTCGACCGCATCCCCCTCGGCCTCGGCCAGACGCCAGTAGGCCTCGCCGTGACGGGGGTCTGCGGCCAGCCAGGCCTCCCAGGCCTCCCACTGGTCGAAGTCGGGATCATTGACCCGGACCAGCCAGTCCAGCGCCTCCCGCTCGATGTTCATGTCCGTGACGCTCATCCCCATGCCTCCGGGACGCCGCCGAAGCGAATCTGCCTCATGCCCTGCCCTCCGAGAGATCCAGAATGGCCGCATAAACCTTGCGCAGGTGCTTCTCGATCGTGCTCAGCCCCATGCCGAACTCCACGGCCAGCAGGCGCTGGGTCACCCCGTCGATGCGGTGGCGGCGGAAGATGGCGGCGGCCGGATCGCCGATGGCCTCCAGCCGGGCCTCGACTTCGGCCAGGGTCTGGGCCGCGATCAGCTTGCGCTCGGCGTCGGCGGGTTCCAGCCCGTCTTCGGGCAGGTTGGCCGGGCTCTGCCAGGAGGCGTCCCGTGCGGCGGTCCGCTTGGCGCCCCGTCGCCGGTCCAGCACGGCGGTATAGACCATGCGCAGCAGATAGGCCTGAGGATTGGCGATCGGCCCCTCGGCGTTGCGAATCTTCAGCCAGACGTCCTGGACCACATCCTCGGCGTCGGCGACGACGCCCATGGCCGAGGCGCGCCGGATCAGCGCCGGGCGCATTTCGGCGAACACCGCCTCCAGTCCGGCGGCCTGAATGTCGGAGGACGGCTCCATCCCTGCGGCCTTAGACTTCCAATCAAGGCGAAATCTGGACCATGGCGCGAAGCTTCAGAGAACGGAGTGCAGGACGGCTTCTCCGGCCACCGCGCTGTCGAAGCCGGCGCCACAGGAGCCGCAGGGCGCCCAGGCGGTGACACGGCCCGCTAAAGCCTCCCGTTCCCGCACGACGGCGATCAGGTCCTCGGCCACGCGTCGGGGGTCGATCAGGTCGAAGGCCGTGATCCAGCGGATCACGACGACCCCGGCGCCGTCCGTCGTATGCGTCAGCATGTAGCGCAACAGCCCGCGAGGCGTGGAGCCGCAGAAAGCCGCGAAGGTGCCTTGTTCGGCTGCGGGGCGAGCCAGTTCCGCCGCCCAGTCCTGCGGCGTCAGCGTCGGCTCACGCAGCCGCGCCAACGCATAGGTCGCCAAGGCGTCGTCCGGGGTCAACAGGCGCACGTCGAGCAGCATAAGCTGTGCTATGAAGGGTTGCGGCGTGGCGGGCCTTGATTTCAGTCAATCCCGGTTTGCGTCGGCGTCCGGCCTCGACCTATGCTGGGGGTCTCCCATGCTCGAACTGCGTTCACTCCCCAATGATTGCGCCAAACGGCGCAGCGAGGCCGCCTGTGTCACCTGTGGCGCGCGCGCCTTCAGCGTGTGTGGAAGCCTGCCCGCCGAAGATCTGGCGCGACTGGATGCGATCGTCGAGCGGACAGCGCTGAAGGCGGGCGACAGCCTGACCCGTGAAGGCGATCCGGCGACTCACGTCTTCAACATCACCTCCGGCTCGGTGCGGGTCTACAAGCTGCTGCCGGA
>JAVHYH010000110.1 GCA_031119155.1 Brevundimonas sp. | reverse complement strand
GTCGCCCCGGACGGGGAGCAGCCCGGGCTCGACCGCGCAACGCTCGATCGCCACCCCCAGCGCCGCCGCCGCGTTCAGCACGCCCAGCGCCATGTCGTCATTGCTGGCGAAGATGGCGGTCGGACGGTCGGCCTGGCCGAGAATGGCGGCGCCGGCCCGACGCCCCGAGTCGAAGGTGAAGTCCCCCTCCACCACCAGGTCGGGATCAATCGCCAGGCCCTGGCGCGCCATGGCGGTTTCGAACCCCTCGCGACGCTTGCGACTGGCCGCATAGCCCGCCGGGCCCGCGATGAAGCCGATGCGCCGGTGGCCCAGGGCGATCAGATGGGCCGTCATGTCGAAGGCCGCCTGCCGGTCGTCCATGAAAACCCGCATGCCGCGTTCCAGGTCGACCTCGGCCCCCAGCCGGACGAAGGGGGTGCCGGTGCGCTCGAGCACGTCCAGCACCAGCGGATCGTCGGAGTTGGGCGGGGTCAGCAGGACGCCGTCGGGGCGCAGCGACCGCAACAGGGCGAGCAGCCAGGTCTCCAGGGTCGGGGAGCCGTAGTCGACCAGTTCGACCATCAGGTGATAGCCCGCCTTGCGGCACTCCACGAGCGCCCCGTACTCCAGCCGGCTGAGGTAGTCGTTGCCGCGCCCGCTGCGCCAGTGCTCCAGGGTCAGCTCGGCGTCGACGAAGGCGGCGATCAGGTAGGAGGACGCGCCCGCCAGGCTGCGCGCCGACAGATTGGGGCGGTAGTCCAGGCTCGCGGCCGCGGACAATACCTTCTTCTCCAGCGCCGGGCTGACGTTGGGCCCGCGGTTCAGGACGCGCGACACCGACTTGATCGAGACGCCCGCCAGGGCGGCGACATCATAGATGGTCGCGGGCATCGTCGCGGTCGCCTCCCCACCGGCGCCGTGCGCCGCCGTTCGCCCCGATATGCGGCGCTCCGGGGTTCCGACGCAAGATTCCGCTCGCCCCCGCGCGCCGATTTCGCCAGTGTCGGCGTCATGAGGGCAGTCCAGACCCCCGGAGACGGCCCGCAGACGCCCGTCGGTCCCGGCTTCATCGCCGTTCTGACCCTGGCCTATATCGGCGCCTTCGTCGCCTTCGTCCCCCTGCTCACCCTTCTGGTCCCGCTCCAGGCCGAGGCCCTGGCCCCGACCGACAAGGTGGGCCTGCTCAGCCTGGTCACCCTGTGGGGCGCGGTGATCGCCAGCGGCGCCAACATCGCGGTCGGCTGGGCCAGCGACCGCACGCGCCATCCCCTGGGCCGGCGCAGGCCCTGGATCCTGGCCGGCCTGATCGGCGTCCTCGTCTCCTATGCGGTCATCGCCCTGGCGCCGACGCCGGGGACCCTGCTGGCGGGCGTGATCCTGTTCCAGCTCGCGTTCAACATGCTGTTCGCCCCCCTGACCGCCGTCCTGGCCGACCAGACGCCGGACCGACAGAAGGGCCGGGTCGCCGCCTTTCTCGGGCTCGGCGCGCCCATGGGCGCCGCAAGCGGCGTCCTGGTCACGGCGCCGGCCCTGCCCGAGGGCGGGGCGCGCCTCCTCCTGCTGGGGGGACTGGTTTCGGCCTGCCTCCTGCCCCTGCTGCTGACCCTTCGCGACACGAGCCCGCCGGGTGGGCCGTCACCGGCCCCGCCGCCCTCCCCCCCGCCGGCCGCGACGGCGGACAGGATCCCCTCGCGGGACGCCCGGCTGCCGCGCCTCTCCGTCGACTTCGGATTCACCTGGGCCTCGCGGTTCTGCCTGCAGATCGCCGCCAGCGTCGTCAACGCCTACATGCTCTTCTACCTGGCCGACCACGCCCGCTACGCCGAGCAATTCCCCGGGGCGACCGTCGAGGGCGGCCTGGCGCGCCTGATCGCCCTGTCGACCCTCCTCGTCGTGCTGTCGGGCTTCCTCGGCGGCCTGGCGTCCGACCGCCTGGATCGCCGCAAGGGGTTCATCGGACTCGCGGCCCTGCTCATGGCCGGCGGGCTGATGGTCTTCGCCGCCTGGCCCGCCTGGCCGGGCCCGCTCGTCGGCTACGCCCTCTATGGCGTGGGTTTCGGCCTCTATACGACGGTCGACGCCGCCCTCGTGGCCCAGGTCCTGCCGTCCCGCCGGCACTCCGCCCGCGACCTCGGCGTGATGAACCTGACCAACACCCTGCCCGCCATCCTGGCCCCGGCCCTGGTCCTGGCCGCCCTGGGCCCCGACCGGGCGGACTGGCCGCGCCTGATGACGCTCATCGCTGTCATCGCCGTCGCCGGCGGCGCGGTCGTGTTCGGAGTGCGACGGGTCCGCTGACACGAGAGTTGTCCCGCCCCGAACGACCGCCGCTTGACGCGAGGGCCTGCGCCCTGTTGGCCTGCGCTGTCCGCTGGAGACCTCGCGAGATCGACATGCTGCCTGCCCTTCGCCCGCGCGGTCTCGCGCGCCTTCTGACGGCGGCCCTGCTGTGGGCCGGCGCTTCCGGCATGGCGCTGGCCGACCCGACCTCGCCCCCCTCCCCGGCTCCTCTCCCGACCGTCGCAGACGCGACGCACCGACCGACCGCGCAGGCGGCCAGCCTGGCCATGGGCCGCGGGTTCAACCTCGGCCAGATGTTCGACAACGACCAGCACCCGCCGACCCTCGCCGCCGCCCGCCCGAAGATCGACGCCTATTATGAGCGTGGCTTCCGGGTGGTCCGGATTCCGGTCACCTGGACCGAGCCGGTCGGCGGCACGACCCTGGCGGACCCGGCGACCGGGCGACTGGACCGGACGGCGCCGCGCTTCGAGGAACTTCGGGCGACCATCGACTACGCCCTGGCAAAGCCGGGCCTGTATGTGGTGCTCAACGCCCACCATGAGCGGGGCCTGAAGGACCGTGGCGACGCCGCCGCCCTGGCCGCCCTGTGGGCCGACATCGCCGGAACCTTCCAGGACCGCGACGGCCGCCTGATGTTCGAAATCCTCAACGAACCGCATCTGAGCAACCACGACCCGATGGCGCCGGAGACCCTGCGGGCGATGACCGGCGCGGCCTGGTCACGCATTCGCGCGGTCGATCCGCAGCGGATCGTCATCATCGGCGGCAACCAGTGGTTCGGGGCCCACGAGATGGCGGCGACCTGGCCGACCCTGGAAGCCGTCGGCGGCGGACGCGACGCCTGGATCATGGCCACCTTCCACCACTACAATCCCTGGACCTTCAACGGCGACAACCAGGGCGACTACGCCGACCCCTGGACCGAGGAGGACGTCGCCGGACCGATGCGGACCATGGCCGACTGGGCGCGCGGTCCCGGCGGCGGCATGCCGGTGTTCATCGGGGAGTGGGGCGTCGGCTGGAAGAGCGTCCTCCCCTCGATGACCTGCAACAATATCCGCGCCTGGTACGCCGGCTTCGACGCCCGCCACGCCAGGGCCATGGGCATGCCCACCGCGGTCTGGGACGACGGGGGCTGGTTCCAGCTCTACGACCATGCGACGCAGGGGTTCTCCAGCAACCTGATCGACTGCATCGACGGCGCCTGCGACTGGGAGGGCGCCGAGCGGTACAACCCTGGCTGCGAAGAGCCCGCCTGAGGCCGGCTGCGCCGCGTCGCCGGCGATCGTCGCCCCGCCGACCGTTCGCCTTTTTCCCATCGCGGGTTTAGTCTCCCCTTCGCGCGGGATCAGGGCGACCCGGCGGAACCCTCTTTCCATCGCCCGGTCAGGGAAGCACAGGTCGATGGCCAGAGTTCAGGACGTCGGTCCCCACCCCGTCGACCAGCATGTCGGGCGGCGGATCCAGGCGCAGCGGGTGGCCGCGGGCTACAGCCAGAGCGAGCTGGGCCAGGCGCTCGGGCTGACGTTCCAGCAGGTGCAGAAGTACGAGAGGGGCGTCAATCGGGTGTCCGCCTCCAAGCTCTGGGAGATCGCCGCCTTCCTTAAGGTGGAGATCGGCTACTTCTTCCAGGAGATGGACGCCGACGCTCGGCCCCTGGCCGGCGAAGCCCCCGCCCGCCATCCCCTGACCCGGGCGACGGTGGAGATCTCGAACCTCGCCCCGCGCCTCTCCGTGCGCCGCCAGAAGCTGATCGCCGACCTGATGCGGAATTGCCTCGGCGACGCGCCGCCCGTGGAGGACCCGGAGCTCAGTGGCGGCGCCGCCCGCCGAACCGGCGCGGCGGAAACAGAAGCTCGTTCTCGGCAAGACTGACGATGGTGTCGCCCGCCACGATCAGGTGATCGAGCACGGCGATGTCGAGGATCGCGGCCGCCCGCTCGATCTGCGCCGTCGTGGCCACATCCTCGTCGGACGGCCTGGCGTCCCCTGACGGGTGGTTGTGAACCAGGATGAGGGAGGCCGCGGACAACTCCAGGGCCCGCCGCACCACTTCTCGACTGTAGACCGGAGCATGGGTCAGGGTGCCCTCCCCCAGGGTCTCGCAGGCGATGAGACGGCGCGACGCATCCAGGAAGAGGACCACGAAGCGCTCGCGCGGCTCGGTCCCCAGCAAGGCCTTCAGATAGGTTCGCAACAGGCTTGAGTCCGACAGCAGCGGCCGCGAGGTGATCTTCTTGAACAGGATGCGACGACCGATCTCCCGGGCCAGCTTCAGATGGATGGCGACCGAGGACGGGACGCTGCGGTGGGCGTTGGACTGGCCGTTCGGAACGATCTGGTTGAGGCTCGGGATCGAGGCGGACAGCACCCCGCCCAGGCTGCCGAAGCGGGCGAGCAACTGGGTCGCCCGGTCCTCGGAATCCGCGTCCAGGGTGCCGTGGTAGAGCAAAAGGGTCAGCAGCTCCGCGTCGCTCAGCGTCTGCATCCCGCCCACGACGACGCGGGCCTCGAGCGGATGGCCGCTGATCTCGGTCACATCCCGCCCCTGGACGAACAGGCCCGTGACGGCGCCGGAGGCGTCGCGCATCGGCTCATAGGAAATATCCAGTCGACGCTGGGGCGGCTTGCCTTCGGGACCGAAGTCGAACCGGGCCGGCTTGTCCCGCAGGAAGACGGTTCGCCCCGTTCGATAGGCCTGATCGGGCGCAGCGGCGAAGCCCTGGTCGTTCAGCTCCGAAAAGACATCCGCCCGCGCCCTGCCGATGATGTCGCGGTCGCCAAAGCTTTCCCGGTGCGCCGCGTTGGCGAACTCGAACACATGATCCGGTCCTCTCAGGACCGCCACGAAGCTCTTCATAAGGCCGGCTCCCCGCCGCGCCGCGGTTTGCCGGCAGCGGCGACGCAGAGTGACACCCGGCGATGGCGGACTGTCAAATCCTTCGCAACCGACCCCCGGGGCCCGACAGGGCCAGTGCCCTGGCCCTGCGCCAACCTGATCGGAAAAGTCGGCCAGCCGACAAAGCAAGTGAGGTAAGTCTTTGCCTTCCAACTAAATAACATCGCTCACGGAACTTCGCACTTGCGAGAAGGTTGGCGATCCGGACGTCGCGCCAGAAGCGCGTCGGGAGCATCGCCATGAAGATCGCGCAGGTCACCCCTCTGTACGAGGCCGTTCCTCCCCGCCTGTACGGAGGAACGGAACGGGTGGTGGCGCATCTGACCGACGCCCTCGTCGATCTCGGCCACGAGGTCACCCTGTTCGCCTCCGCCGAGGCCGAGACGCGCGCCCGGCTGATCCCGGTACGCGATCAGGCGATCCGGCTGGACCCGGCCCCGCTGAAGTCCGACCTCGCCGCCCACATGGCCATGCTGTCCGAGGTGCTGAAGCGCGCCGACGATTTCGACGTCATCCATTTCCACACCGACATGATCCACTTCCCCTTCTTCGAGCGGATCGCGGACAAGACCCTGACCACCCTGCACGGGCGGCTGGACCTGAAGGATCTGCCCGGCGTCTATGAGCGCTGGCCGCAGTTCGGTCTGGTGTCGATCTCGGATGACCAGCGCCGCCCCCTGCCTTTCGCGGGCTGGAAGGCGACCGTCCACCACGGCATGCCGTCCGACCTCTACACGTTCAGCCCGAGGTCGGAGGGCTACCTCGCCTTCCTCGGCCGCATCTCGCCCGAGAAGCGGCCCGACCGCGCGATCCAGATCGCCACGGCCCTGAACAAGCCGCTGAAGATCGCGGCCAAGGTCGATGCAGCGGACAAGGCCTATTGGGAGACGGTCATCAGGCCGATGGTCGAGAACAATCCGCTGGTCGAGTTCGTCGGCGAGATCGGCGACCACCAGAAGTCCGCCTTCCTCGGCGGCGCCGAGGCCCTGCTCTTCCCCATCGACTGGCCCGAGCCCTTCGGTCTGGTGATGATCGAGGCCATGGCCTGCGGCACGCCGGTCGTGGCCTTCCGCTGCGGCTCGACGCCCGAGGTGATCGAAGACGGCGAGACCGGCTTCCTGGTCGAAAGCCTGGAGCAGGCCGTGGCCGCCGCCGGCCGGGCGCACCTGCTGGACCGCGAGGGCATCCGGGCGCATTTCGAGCTTCGCTTCTCCTCCACCGCCATGGCTCGCCGATATCTCGACGTCTATGGCGACCTGCTCGCGCGCCGCCCCTTCGCCGAGGCCCCGCTGGCCGATGTGGTGACGCCGCTGCGCGCCCTCGACGAGGAACGGACTTTCGCCGCCATCGCCTGAACTCGCCTGCGCCATCAAGCGTTCGCATTTGCGAGCCAGCCTGACCGGCATCGAAGGGAGCCCTCATGGACGACGCCTATTCGGTGCAGACCACAGCGGCCGACAGCGGCGAGGTCGACGGCCTCGAGCAGCTGATGGCGCTGAAGGACGCGGACACCTTCTGTGTCGCGGATGACTGGGGCGACCTGAAGGGCGGGGCCGACGGCCTGTTCGACCATGACACCCGGCTGCTGTCCCGCTTCGTCATGACCGTGGGCGGCGTGCGGCCCTCGCGGCTCAGTTCGGGCGTCAGTCAGGACAATGTCTTCTTCATCTGCCACACGACCAACCGCCCCCTGCCCCCCATGGGCGGACGCTCGGCCCCGGCGGGAGTGCTGCATATCGAGCGGCGGCGCTTCATTCGCGACCGACGGCTGTTCGAGCGGGTGCGGATCGTCAACCACGGCGTCGAGGATGTGCTCCTGCCGCTGTCGTTCGAGTTCGCGGCGGATTTCGCCGACATCTTTCAGGTGCGGGGCACACCCCGGCTGAAGTATGGCGTCGTCGCGCCGGCCACGAACGACGGTCGTCGCGTCAGCTTCAGCTACACCGGTCTGGATTCGGTCCGGCGGGACGCCTGCCTGGCCTTCTCCGAGCCCCCGGCCCGTTTGACCGGCGCGCGGGCGGACTTCATGTTCAGCCTGCCCAAGGGCCGGCGGGTGGACCTCTATATCGAGTGCGGCCCCGACCGCTGCGATACCCCGGACGAGGCCCGCTTCCGCCTGAACGCCATCGAGGCGCGGCTGTCGATGCGTCGCCGTCGTCGCCGGGGCGCTTCGCTCAGGGGGCCGCGCAGCCCGCGTTTCAATGACTGGCTGGACCAGAGCCGCGCCGATGTCGCCCTGCTGACCACCGACCTGCCGACCGGCCCCTACCCCTATGCCGGGGTGCCGTGGTTCTCGACGCCGTTCGGGCGCGACGGCATCATCACCGCCTGGCAGATGCTGTGGCTCGATCCCTCGCTTGCGCGCGGCGTGCTGACCTATCTGGCGAAGCGGCAGGCGACCGAGGTCTCGGCCTTCCAGGACAGCGCGCCGGGCAAGATCATGCACGAGACCCGCGGCGGCGAGATGAGCGCGCTGGGCGAGGTGCCGTTCGGCCTCTACTACGGCGGGGTCGACACCACCTGCCTGTTCGTGGCGCTGGCGGGCGCCTATGCGCGCCGCACCGGTGACTTTGAACTCATTCGTCAGTTGTGGCCCAATCTGATCGCCGCGACCCGCTGGATGACCGACTATGGCGACATCCGCGGCGACGGGATGGTCAGCTACCAGCGCGGGGCCGACACCGGCCTGTCCAATCAGGGCTGGAAGGACTCGGAGGACTCCATCTTCCACGCCGACGGCCGCTTCCCGAAAGGCCCTATCGCCCTGCTGGAGGTTCAGGGCTACGCCTTCGCCGCATGGCGGGCCATGGCCGATCTGGCCGGTATTCTGGGCGATGACCGGCAGAGCGAATGGGCCGAGCGCGCCGAGGCGACCCGGCAGCGGGTCGAGGACCGGTTCTGGATGGAGGACGAAGGCTTCTACGCCATCGCCCTGGACGGCGACGGCGAGCCGTGCCGCGCCATCGGCTCCAACGCGGGCCACCTGCTGTTCACCGGCCTGCCTTCGCGCGAGCGGGCGTTGAAGGTGACGAAGCGGATGCTGTCGGCCGAGTTCCGCTCCGGCTGGGGCGTGCGGACGCTGGCCTCGGGACAGGCCCGGTTCAACCCGATGAGCTATCACGACGGCTCCATCTGGCCGCACGACACCGCCATGGCCGCGGCGGGCATGGCGCGTTACGGCGAGCGGCGCGCGGTGGCCCTGCTGCTCAATGAAATCTACGCCGCCGCATCGCATTTCCACATGCGCCTGCCCGAGCTGTTCTGCGGCTTCGAGCGGATGACCGGCGAGCCGCCCATCGCCTATCCGGTCGCCTGCCTGCCGCAGGCATGGGCGGCGGGCTCGGTCTTCCTGATGCTGCAGGCGGCGCTCGGGGTGAACATCGATGCGGTGGACGGCGTGGTCGAGATCGACGATCCGGTGCTGCCTGCCGGAATCGACCGGTTGAACGTGACGGACCTTCAGGTCGGCGAGGGTCTCGTCGATCTGACCTTCCAGCAAATGGGCCAGCACACCGTCGTCACCCCCCGCCGCCGGGCGGGCGAGGTGAAGGTGCGGACACTGGGGTAAGGCGGACCCGCCCCACGCCCGTCCGCCGCCGGCTCAATCAGCCAGAACCTTGCGCAGCGAGGCCTCGATCTTGCCGCCGCTCCAGGCGTCTCCAAAGGCCTCCCGTGACCGGGCGGCCTGGTCGGCGAGGGCCGGCAGGGCCGAGACCCGGCGCGTCAGGGCCGCGGTCAGGGGCGCTTCGTCCTCAAGGATCGCCGCCAGGGCCGGGAAGCGGTCGCCCATCGTGGACCAGAGGGTGGCTGTCACCACATCCGCGACGCCGGGGTTCGCCGTCCCAAGCAGCCAGCCTGAGGCGCCCGCGAGTCTGTGCCGACGTCCCGTCTCCTCCCAAAGGGACATCCATTTGCGCAGACGCGGTTCAAACGCGCTCCACCGCTTCGGCGTCCACATCTGCCGCCCGCCGTCGAGGGTCAGTTCGTCGAGCACGTCGTTCGCGTCATTGACGATCTTGATCGACATCGCCCGCCCCGCCGTCTCCCGCGGCAGCAGCCCGTGGGTGTCGCCGAGGTAGAGCGCGATCGCCGGCATCTGCGAGACGGCGAAACCGGAGGCCTCATCGACCAGGACGGGCGGCCCCATAAAGGGCGCCGGCATGTCCCCGACCGCCCCCTCCATGAGGGCCGAGATCCGGTCATCGCCCGCCTCTGTCCAGGTCTGGCCCGCGAAAGCCAGCAAGGCGCGCACGAACTCGCCGCGGAATGGAACCGACCAGTAGTAGAGGGTGTAGGCTGACATCGGAGACCTCTGCGGGGCTGGTGGGAGAGACGCGCCGGCGAAGGGGCCGGAGACGGGTTCAGGGTTCGGACCAGCCGGCGACGGAGACCGTGGCCGATGCCGGATCCTGCGCGAAGCGCAGCCAGGCGACCGCCTGCCCCCGACCGGGCACATAATCCACCGTCGCGGCGACCGGCGCGCCGGCGTCCGGCTGTCCCACCACTGTCACCCCGGCCGCCGTGTCCGACCCGTCATTGGTGATTTCGACCCTGACTGTGAAGCCGGTCGTCGCGGGCGTGATGTCGACGATCCGGGCGTGGAGTTCCGGGGGACTGGCCGGCTGCAGCGCCTCCCACAGGACGACGCCGATGACCGACAGGGTGACCAGCCCGCCGATCGCCGCCATGACCCACTGCAGGACAGGCCGGTCGGTCGCGCCGGAAACAGACGTGGATTTCGAACGGGGCGCCATGATCAGACCAGCAGACGGGCCGCCGCCGCGCCGATGGCGGCGGGGAAGCCCAGGACAATGACGTTCTGCACGACGCCGGGCGGCCAGTGCCCGTCGATGCGGCCGAACACGAACAGGATGAACAGGCTGACCGCCAGGGCGATGGCGTAGCCTGGCAGGGTGAAATGCAGGAAGGCCCTGACCGGATGATCGGCCTCTTCCTGCCCGGCGAAGCCCGCCCGGAAGACGATCAGGTGCAGCAGGCCGATCGACAGCGCGATCAGGACCAGGGCGTGGAACGGCGTCGCCTTGTAGGCGATCAGGACCATCTCCTCCGTCGGCGCGACGTTCAGGCCGAGGAACACCGCGCCGGCCGCCATGAGGAAGAGTTCGCCGACATAGGATGCGCCGTCCTCATCGGTCTCGCCGCCGCCGGAGCCGGCCAGCTGACGTCGCGCCAGCAGGGCGCCCATCGCCCCCGGGATCGCCTGCAGCATCACCATGCCGACGGCGCCCTGGGGCATGACCGTCCACCGGACCACCCCGAACACGGTCAGCAGGGCGGCGGCGGTCACCAGACCGACCGCCAGGGCCACCGCGGTGTCGAGGCTGTCATTGAGCAGTCCGCGCCGACGCGAGAACCCGGCGTAGTGGGCCAGGC
>JAVHYH010000109.1 GCA_031119155.1 Brevundimonas sp. | reverse complement strand
ATGATGGCGCGCTTCGGATCGCCGCCGACCAGCGTCACCGCCTCGATCAGATGGGCGCCCGAAGGCTTGCGTGCGCTGACCCGGTCCGGTCCGACGACGGCCGCGAAATGCCGGGTCAGGTCGATCTTGCCCAGCAGCAGCTCCGACAGATCGCTGCGCTTGTTGGTGGCGACGACCAGCGTCGCCCCGCGCGCCGCCAGCCGCTCCAGCGTCTCCACCACGCCGGGGAAGGGCCGGGAGTGGTCGGCGATGTGCGCGACGTAGTCCGCCAGGAATTCCTCGAACAGGGCCGGGGCGTGGGCCTCTTCCCATGTGGCGCCCGCGCGCTCGAACCCGTGCTGAAGCAACGCCCGCGCGCCGCCGCCGATCAGTTCGGCCGCGCTCTCCATCGGCGCCTCGGGCAGGCCGTGCTTCACCAGCATCCGGTTCAGCGTCCCGACCAGATCCTGATGCGTCTCGACCAGGGTGCCGTCGAGATCGAAGACGATGGTCCAGCCTTCGAGATCGCGCGTCGTCATGGGGCTGTCTCCCGTCACCGGTCCGGATGGTCTAAACCGGAAGTCTGACTATCGACCGGACCGATTCATGACCACCCACACCGAATCCCGCGCCGCCATCATCCTCGCCGCCGGGCAGGGCACGCGCATGAAGTCGCCGCTGCCCAAGGTGCTGCATCCGGTCGGCGGTCGAGCCATGCTGGATCACGCCATCGACGCCGCCGAGGCGCTGGGCTGCGACCGGATCGTGGTGGTTGTCGGCTCCCATTCGCCTGAGGTGCGCGCCCATGTGGTCAAGCGGCTGGGCGAGGACGCCATCGCGGTTCAGGACCCGCCAATGGGCACCGGCCACGCCGTCCGCGCCGCCGAGGCCGTGCTGGGCGACTTCAAGGGCCAGGTGGTCATCACATACGGCGATGTGCCCCTGCTGCGCGCCACGGACATCGAGCCGGTCTTCGGCGAGAGCGAAGGCGTTCGCGTCATCGGCTTCGAGGCCCGCGAGCCCGGCGCCTATGGCCGTCTGGTCATGGACGGCGAGACGCTGACCGCCATCACCGAGGCCAAGGAGGCGTCGGCCGAAGTCCTCGCCATCACGACCTGCAACTCGGGCGTCATGGCGGCCCCGGTCGGCCTGCTGTTCGAACTGTTGGCCGAGGTGAAGAACGACAACGCCAAGGGCGAATACTATCTGACCGACGTGGTCGAACTGGCCCGCAAGCGCGGCGCCCCGACCCGCGCCGTGATGGCGTCCGAGGACTCGGTCATGGGCGTCAACGCCCAGTCCGAACTGGCGCAGGCCGAGGCCCTGTTCCAGAAGGTCCAGCGCGAGACCTTCATGGCCGCGGGGGTCACCATGCCCGCGCCCGAGACCGTCCATTTCTCGTGGGATACCGAGGTCGGCGGCGGCGCTGTCATCGAGCCCTACGTCGTCTTCGGCCCCGGCGCGAAGATCGCGGGTGGCGCGCGCATCCGCAGTTTCAGCCACGTCGAGGGCGCGGCGGTCGCCGGCGGCGCCGAGGTCGGCCCCTATGCCCGCCTGCGTCCGGGCGCGAAGCTGGCCGAGGGCGTGAAGGTCGGGAACTTCGTCGAGGTGAAGAACGTCTCGATGGCCAAGGGCGCCAAGGCCAACCATCTGGCCTATCTGGGCGACGGCGAGGTCGGGGCCAAGGCCAACATCGGCGCCGGGACCATCTTCTGTAACTACGACGGCTTCTTCAAACACCGGACCGTGGTGGGCGAGGGGGCCTTCGTCGGCTCCAACAGCTCGCTGGTCGCCCCGGTGACCATCGGCGCCGGCGCCATGGTCGGCTCGGGTTCGGTGATCACCGCGGACGTCACGCCGGGCGATCTGGCGCTGGCCCGTTCGCCCCAGACGGCCCGCACCGGCTGGGCGACCAAGTTCATGGAGATGATGCGGGCGAAGAAGGCGCGGGGGTGAGACTCCTTCTCCCGATGGGAGAAGGTGGCGGGGCGGAGCCCCGTCGGATGAGGGTCGGCTGTTTCAGTCGGCCTTAGCCGCCACCCTGAACAGAGACGCGGCTCATCGCCGAATGCCGAGGATCGACCCTCACCCTTTCGCGCAAGGACGACGGCGTCGCCGTCGTGCGCTCAAGCCCTCTCCCATCGGGAGAGGGAGCAGTCTAAGAGGCCCGCATGAGTGACATCCAGAAGAAGAACGCCGGTGAAGCCGCCGCCCTGCGGGTCGAGCCCGGCATGGTCGTGGGCCTCGGCACCGGCTCGACCGCGGCCTGGTTCGTCAAGGCGCTGGCGGCGCGGAAGCTGGAGGGCCTGCGCTGCGTGCCGACCTCCGAAGCCACCGCCGAACTGGCCCGCGAGCTGGGCCTGACGCTCTCCACGCTGGAAGACACGCCGCGCATCGACCTGACCGTCGACGGCGCTGACGAGGTCGGCCCCGGTCTGGCCCTGATCAAGGGAGGCGGCGCGGCCCTGCTGCGCGAGAAGCTGGTGTGGGAGGCCTCCGCCCGCTGCATCTGCATCGCCGACAAGGCCAAGGTCGTGCCGGTGCTGGGCCAGTTCGCCCTGCCCATCGAGGTCGTCGCCTTCGGCCACAAGACCACGGGCAACCGCATCGCCGACGTGCTGATCGACCATGAGATCGACATGCCGGCTCGCGTCCGCATGGCCGAGCGCGGTCTGGTCCGCACCGACGGCGGCAACCTGATCTATGACGCGAAGTGCGGCGCGATCCACGATCCGGTCCGTCTGGCCGACGACCTGAAG
The DNA here is from genome assembly GCA_031119155.1 of Brevundimonas sp. Lineage (GTDB taxonomy): Bacteria > Pseudomonadota > Alphaproteobacteria > Caulobacterales > Caulobacteraceae > Brevundimonas. The sequence goes on along the minus strand of JAVHYH010000109.1, from coordinate 7,884 downwards.
CTGATCACCGGCGTGGTCGAGCATGGCCTGTTCCTCGACCTGGCGGACGAGGCCATCATCGGCACGGACGACGGGGTTGAGGTTTTGCTGCCCTAGATGTCGCCCGTCAGCCGCGTGCATCTCCCGGATGATGGCGCCTCCGTCTGGGCGGGGATGGCCGATCTGGTGCTGGTCCTGCCGTCCGGGCAGGAACTGGAGGCGCCCTATGTGGGCGAGCCGCCGCACGGCGACAGCTTTCACGCACTGACGATCAACGGCGCGCGCTTGCCGGGACACGTCTGGGGGAGCCGGTTCGCCGCCGCCCCTGACGGGCGGTATCTGGCGGTGCAATGGATGCGGAAGATGTACGAGCGCCAGACCCTTGTCATCGACATCGAGGCGCGACGCTATCTGGTCCTGCCGACGCCCGTTCAGGATTTCCGTTTCGACGGCGTGGTGTTGCGGGGCGACGGCCGGAGCTTCGATGTCGAGGATTCCGATGGCTGGATAGCTTTCTGAGCCGCGGCGCATATCTGTAGGCCGAACGAGCCGCGAGATTCGAACTCTTCCCGGCGAAACCACGGAGCCTTCATGGCCGACTACGACTACGACCTCTTCGTCATCGGCGCCGGATCGGGCGGGGTGCGGGCGGCGCGGCTGACCTCGCTGGGCGGCAAGCGGGTGGCCATCGCCGAAGAGTACCGGGTCGGCGGCACCTGCGTGATCCAGGGCTGCGTGCCGAAGAAATTCATGGTCATGGCCTCCGAGGTCAGCCACAGCCTGCATATCGCCGAAGGTTACGGCTGGTCGTTCGACAAGGCTGAATTCGACTGGCCGACCTTCCTGGAAGCCAAGGATGTCGAGATTGCGCGCCTGTCGGGCATCTATGCCGCCAACCTCGGCAAGGCGGGCGTCGATCTGGTCCACGGTCGCGCCGTGTTCAAGGACGCCCACACCGTCCAGATCCTGAAGAAGGACGGCACGGTGGATCGCGAGATCACCGCCGACAGGATCCTGATCGCCACCGGCGGCCGTCCGTGGGTTCCGGAAGACATGCCGGGCATCGAGCACGCCATCACCTCGGAAGAGGCCTTCCACCTGCCGGAGCTGCCCAAGCGCATCCTGATCGCGGGCGGCGGCTATATCGCCGTGGAGTTCGCCGGCATCTTCGCCGGGCTCGGCGTCGAGACGACCCTGATCTATCGCGGCCCCAACATCCTGCGCGGCTTTGACGACGACGTACGCGCGCACTTGGCGGGCGAGATCGAGAAGCGCGGCATTAAGGTCATCCTGGGCTGCCAGCACGAGTCCATCGAGAAGACCGATACCGGTCTGGTGAACCGTCTCGAGAACGGCATGACCATCGAGACCGATGTGGTCATGTTCGCCACCGGCCGCATTCCCTATGTGAAGGGGCTCGGTCTGGAGAAGGCCGGTGTCGAGCTGACGGAGCAGGGGGCCATCAAGGTTGACGGCTTCTCGAAGACCAACGTCGACAACATCTGGGCCATCGGCGACGTCACCGATCGGATGAACCTGACCCCGGTCGCCATCCGAGAGGCGGTCGCCTTCCACCAGACCGTCTTCAAAGACAATCCGCAGGCCTTCGACTACGAGGCCGTGGCCACCGCCGTCTTCAGCCAGCCGCCGGTCGGCGTGGTCGGCCTGACCGAGAGCGAGGCGCGTCACTCCTGCCCGGGCGAGGTCGATGTCTACATCACCCGCTTCCGCCCGATGAAATACGCCTTCACCGGCTCGGACGAACGCGTCCTGATGAAGCTGGTGGTGGACGCCACCAGCCAGAAGGTCGTCGGCGTCCACATCGTCGGCCCCGAGGCGCCGGAGATGATCCAGCTCGCCGCCATCGCCGTGAAGGGCGGCCTGACCAAGGCCCAGTGGGACGCCACCTGCGCGGTCCACCCGACCATGGCCGAGGAGTTGGTCACGCTGCGCGAGAAGCAGTCGCCGGGGAACATGTCGGCGGGCTAAGCGCCGGAAGGTGATTGGTGATTGGTGATTGGTGATCGGTGATCGGTCCGGCTGTTCGGCGTCGGCCGCCCTCATGACAAACGGCACGAGCCAATCACCAAACACCAACCACCAATCACCCCAACTTCGCGCTTTCCGCGCCACACCCGACCGTCCAGCCAACACGCCGCGTTGTCCCGGCGAGGTCATCGGCCTATCTTGCCGGAATGAGTACGCGCTGGACCCCCGAAACCTGGAGACAGAAACCCGTTGTGCAGATGCCGACGGATTATCCCGACATGGCGGAACTGCGTCGTGTCGAGGATGAACTGCGGGCCATGCCCCCGCTCGTCTTCGCGGGGGAGGCGCGGCGTCTGACCAGCAAGCTGGCCGAGGTCGAGGCGGGCAACGCCTTCCTGCTGCAGGGCGGCGACTGCGCCGAGAGCTTCAAGGAGTTCTCGACCGACAACATCCGCGACACCTTCCGCCTGATCCTGCAGATGGCCGTCGTCCTGACCTTCGCGGGCCGCAAGCCCGTGGTGAAGGTGGGCCGCATCGCCGGCCAGTTCGCCAAGCCCCGCTCGTCGGGCGTCGAGATGATCGACGGCGTCGAGCTGCCCAGCTATCGCGGCGACATCATCAACGGCATGGCCTTCACGCCGGAGGAACGGGTTCCCGATCCCCAGCGCCTGATCAAGGCCTACAACCAGTCGGCTTCGACCCTGAACCTGCTGCGCGCCTTCGCCGGCGGCGGCTATGCCGACCTGTACAACATCCATCGCTGGACGATGGGCTTCGCGGCCGACAGCGCCGCCGGCGCGCAGTACCGCGAGCTGGCCGACAAGATCACCGAGGCCCTGGCCTTCATGGAGGCGGTCGGCGTCACGCCCGAGACCCATCCGGACCTGAGCCGCGTCGAGGTCTTCACCTCGCACGAGGCCCTGCTGCTGAACGTCGAGAGCGCCCTGACCCGTCTGGACGGCGCCTCGGGCGAATGGTTCGACACCTCGGCCCACATGCTGTGGATCGGCGAGCGCACCCGTCAGCTGGACGGCGCCCACGTCGAGTTCATGCGCGGCGTGAAAAACCCGATCGGCGTGAAGTGCGGCCCGACCATGGAGCCGGACGACCTGCTGCCGCTGATCGACGCCCTGAATCCGGACAATACGCCGGGCCGCCTGACCCTGATCGGCCGTTTCGGCTCGGACAAGGTCGGCGAGCGCCTGCCCAAGCTGATGAGCGCGGTGAAGGCGGCCGGCAAGCGCGTCATCTGGTCGATCGATCCGATGCACGGCAACACCCTGAAGGCCGGCAACGGCTACAAGACCCGCCCGTTCGAGCGGATCATGACCGAGGTGCGGACCTTCATCGACGTGGCCGAGGCCGAGGGCGTTCACCCCGGCGGCGTCCACCTCGAGATGACCGGCCAGAACGTCACCGAATGTCTGGGCGGAGCACAGGCCCTGACCGAGGACGACCTGTCCAGCCGCTACCACACCCACTGCGACCCGCGCCTCAACGCCGATCAGGCGCTGGAGCTGGCCTTCCTCGTCGCCGAGCGGCTGAAGTCCGGTCGCCAGTCGCGGTCCGAGGCGGCCTGATCCGATGCAGAGCGTCGGGCGTCCGGACGAAGACAGGCCCGGCGGTCGCTGCGGCTACCAGGGCGCGCCCGGCGCCTTCAGCCACGAGGCCTGCCTCGACCTGCGTCCGTGGGACGAGGCGACGGCCTATGAGACCTTCGCCGAGGTCATCGACGCGCTGAAGGCCGGTCAGATCGGCGCGGCCCTGATCCCGGTCGAGAACTCGACCATCGGTCGGGTCGAGCCCGCCGCCACCCTGATCGAACAGTCCGGCCTGACCGTGGTGTCCGAGGTCTGGCGGCCGATCCGTCTGGCCCTGATGGCCCCGCACGGCGCCAGCCTGCGCACGGTGAAGACGGCGGAGAGCCATCCGATCGCCCTGCGTCAGTGCCCGCAGTCCCTCGGCGCCCTGGGCATTACGGCGGTGGAGGCCTTCGACACCGCCGGCGCAGCCCGCGCCGTCGCCGAGGCCGACGATCCGACCCGCGCCGCCGTCGCCCCGGCCCGCGCCGCCGAGGTCTATGACCTGTCGATTCTGCGCAACGACATTCAGGATTCCAGCGACAACCGGACACGTTTCGTCCTGCTCAGCGCCGGAATCGCTTGACCGCGCACGAATGTTGCGGCTTTTGAGCCTCATGGTCCCCTCGCAAGCCATCGCTGCGACGTCTTTCGCCCGCTTCACCGCGGCCGCGGACCTGTATTTCTACGGCTTTCGATACGCCGGCTGAGGCGTCAGGCGCTGCGTCCTGACGGCCTCGCCGGCGACCGCCCCGCTAGGGGCGGCGGCTCGCAAAAGCTCTCGAAGCACCTCGCCGTATCGAAATCGAAAGTCCTCCTCCCGTGTCTCAATCCGCTACCCTGCAGCAGGTCTGGCCGCATTCCATGACCAACCCCGCTGATCTGTATCCCGAACACATGGCTCTGGCCGCCCTGCGCCATGAGATCGACCTGCTCGATGACGAGTTGCTGGCGCTGTTCGAGCGCCGTCTCGCCATCGCCGCCCGCGTCGGTCAGGCCAAGGACGCCCCCGCCGGTCCGCACGTCAAGCTGCGCCCGGATCGCGAGAAGACCGTCCTTGACCGCCTGCTGGCCAAGGCCTCGCCCGAGAACGCCGAGGCCGTCGAAAGCCTCTGGCGTCAGATCGTCGGCTGGGGTCTGGCCCGTCAGGGGCGGATGCAGGTGCAGGTCTGGTCGCCGATCGAGCCGACCCGCGCCTTCGACGGCGCCCGCCTGCGCTTCGGCGCCGCCGCAGACATGCGCGCCGTCCGCGATCCTCAGGCCGCGCTGAAATGGGCCGCCGAGGGCCACGGCGTCGCCGTTCTGGCCATCAACACCGAGGACGCCTGGTGGACCGGCCTGCGTCGTGAATGGACCGGCCTCAGCGTCTTCGACGGCTTCGGCGGCGGCGCCATCCCGACCGCCCTGGCTGTCGGCAAGATCGATCCCGCCGCCCTGCCGAACGGCCGTCGCGTGATCGTCGACGTCGGCGGCGACGCGGGCGACGGCGGCGGCGTCCGCCGTCAGGGCCTCGCCACCCACCACGGCTGGACCCTGTCCCTGACCGACGCGCCGCTCAGCGTCGGCGGCGCGGAAGGCTGCGTCGGGGCGGTCGGCTAGGAAGGGTTTCAGGTTCCAGGGCTCAGGTTTCAGGTTCGCTCTGCCCTGGAACCTGAAACCTGGAAGCTGGCCCCTTCAGACAGCCATATTGTCGATCAGCCTTGTGCGCCCGATCTTCGCCGCGGCGAGGATGCGGGCAGGGGCATCCAGCGCGCCATCGAACGCCGACAGATCGTCGGCCCGGCGGATGGCGACATAGTCGACGCTGTCGAAGCCCGCGGCCCGCAAGGCGTCCTCGGCCCACTGTTCCGCCTCGGCGACCGTGCCGCCCTGACGCGCCTTCACCCCGGCCTCGGCCAGCACGCCGTTCAGCTTGCGGGCGATGTCCAGTTCGGGCTCGGACAGGTAGGCGTTGCGGCTCGACAGGGCGAGGCCATGGCCGTCCCGCGCCGTCGGCAGGCCGACGATCTCCACCGGCATGTCCAGGTCGCGCACCATCCGGCGCACCACCATCAACTGCTGCCAGTCCTTCTCGCCAAAGACGGCGAGGTCCGGCTGCACCTGATGCAGCAGCTTGCTCACCACCAGCGCCACGCCGCCGAACATCTGCGGCCGGAAAGCTCCCTCCAGCCCCTCGGCCGGGCCGCCGACGCTGATCGTGGTGGTCGCGCCGCCGGGATACATCTCGGCCACCGCCGGGGCGTACAGCAGGTCACAGCCCGCGCCGGCCAGCAGTTCGGCGTCGCGGCCCTCCTGACGCGGATAGGCGTCCAGATCCTCGGTCGGGGCGAACTGGGTCGGATTGACGAAGACGCTGGCCACCACCTTGTCCGCCCGCCGCTTCGCCTCGCGGACCAGCGACAAGTGGCCGTCGTGCAACGCTCCCATGGTCGGAACGAATCCCACGGTGAACCCCTGACGCTTCCAGCCGCTTACGGTCTCGCGCAAGTCGGCGATGGTGCGGGCGGCGGGCAGGGGAAGGGCGTCGGCCATGGTGAACGTATTAACCTTGCGCGTTAGGCGTGTCTGTGAACCGTGCGGCAAAACCTGCCGGGTATTGTGTGGCTTATGACGCCGAGCCTCCTGATCCGTCCAGTGCTGGCCTTGTTCCTGACCGCGGGCGTCAGCGCCTGCGGCATGGTCGACAGCGATCCGAACCGTTTCGGGAACCTCGCCAACTCCATCGCCAGCGTGCCGCTCGACGGCTCCGCGCCCGCCGCCAGGACGCCGCAGGCCAGACCGGCCCCGAAACAGAACGCCGAGGCCCGGAACCTGCGTCCGGCGCTGACGGTCGAGGTTCTGGATGACATGGCCCTGTGGGATGCCCGCTACGGCGCCATGGGCGATGTTGGGCCCGTGGTCGTGGACGCCGTCGCCACCGAGGCTCGCGCCCGCGTTCAGCAGGCCGTGGATCGTCCGCAACTGCGCGAGGCCCAGCCGTTGCGCGTGGTCGAGGTCGAACGCCCCGCCGAGCCGGCGCCGCGGGTCACGGTGCGTCCGGCGACCCAACCTCGTCCGGCCGGTCTGGTGCAACTGGGCGCCTTCTCCAATGAACAGTCGGCCCGCGCCGCCTGGACCCGGCTCAGGTCCGGCGCCGCCGGCTGGGCGCTCGACGGCCTGTCCCCGACCTTCGAGCCGGTGTCGGTCAACGGTCGTGATCTCGTGCGTCTGAAGGTCCGCGCGCCCGCCGCCGGCGCCGCCGCCGTCTGTGCGGCCGCCGGGATCGACGATCCCTGGTGCCGCCGCTCGGCATGAGACCAGACCAGCGCGTCAGTCTGAAGATCATCCTGTGGGCCGGCTTCGCCGGTCTGATGGCGGTGCTCGGCGGGGTGTTTCTCGTCGCCGCCCTGTCCAGTGGCGAGATCGAAGGTCGGTCGGGGCGGGTCTATACCCTCGCGTCTGATGCCGGAGGCTTCATCGGACTGACGGCGCTTCTCGTCTTCTATGTCGCCTTCTGGGTGGCGGCTGCGATCTATGTGCTGTGGGTCAGACCCCAGGCGGTGCGGGGCGAGGTCATTCTGACCCGTCGTCTGGTTGTCCGCTCCGATCTCGACACAGCAGCGCGCGCCAGTCTGGATCCGACGCGCCCGTCCACAGACGGCTGACGCCCGTTCGTTGACGGGCGGTGCGGCTGGGCCAATTCTGCGCCCTCAAGGCCGCGCCTGAGTCGGCGGCTGTTTCAGGACTGAACTCCATGGCTGACCCCACGGTCATCGTCGTCGGCAACGAAAAGGGCGGGGCGGGCAAGTCCACCCTCGCCATCCACATCGTCACCGGCCTGCTGCATGCCGGAAAGCGCGTGGCCATCATCGATCTGGACCTGCGCCAGCGCTCGATGAGCCGCTTCTTCACCAATCGCGGCGCCTGGGCGGCGGCGAACGGGCACAGCCTGCCCATGCCGACCGAGCCCGACATGGGCGACGGCAAGGCGCTGGCCAAGGCAGAACCCGCCGAACAACTGGCCCGCTTCGAGGCTGCCTTCACCGAGGCGCGCGCCAACGCCGACGTCATCCTGATCGACACCCCCGGCGGCGACACCGTCCTGTCGAACGCCGCGCACGGTCTGGCCGACCAGATCGTCACCCCGATGAACGACAGCTTCGTCGACTTCGACCTGCTGGGCACGGTCGATCCGGTGACCCTCGATCTGCTCAAGCCGTCCATATATTCCGAGAGCGTCTGGGAGGCCCGCAAGCAGCGCGCCATCGCCCAGGGCCGCCACGCCCAGATCGACTGGATCGTGGTCACCAACCGTCTGGCCGTGGCCGAGGCGCGGAACCGCCGCCGTCTGGAAGAG
>JAVHYH010000108.1 GCA_031119155.1 Brevundimonas sp. | reverse complement strand
GGCGACTGGACCTGGTCCAACATCGCCAACATGCGCGACCAGCTGAAGCTGCTGGGCCTGTCGCTGGACTGGAGCCGCGAGTTCGCCACCTGCGACCCGGCCTATTACGGCAAGCAGCAGGCGTGGTTCCTGGAGCTGTTCAAGCGCGGCCTGGTCTATCGCAAGGACTCGATCGTCAACTGGGATCCGGTCGACAACACCGTCTTGGCCAATGAACAGGTCGTGGACGGCCGCGGCTGGCGCTCGGGCGCCCTGGTCGAGAAGCGCAAGCTGAACCAGTGGTTCCTGCGCATCACCGACTACGCTGACGATCTGATCGAGGGTCTGAAGGAGCTGGAAGGCCGCTGGCCGGACAAGGTCCGCCTGATGCAGGAGAACTGGATCGGTCGCTCCAAGGGTCTGCAGATGACCTGGAAATGGGCCGGCGATGCGCCTGTCGCGGCCCCCGAGGGTCTGGAGATCTACACCACCCGCCCGGACACCCTGTTCGGCGCCAGCTTCATGGGCATCGCCGCCGACCACCCGGTCGCCACGGCCCTGGCCGCGACCAGCCCGGAGGCCGCCGCCTTCATCGCCGAATGCCGCAAGGGCGGCTCGACCCAGGCCGAGATCGAACAGGCCGAGAAGATCGGCTTCAACACCGGCCTGAAGGTCGTGCACCCGTTCGACGGCCGCGAGGTCACCGTCTGGATCGCCAACTTCATCCTGTCCGACTACGGCACCGGCGCCATCTTCGGATGTCCCGCCCATGACCAGCGCGATTTCGAGTTCGCCACCAAATACGACCTGCCCATTATCCCGGTTGTGAGACCTGAAGGTGCCGGCGACGATTTCGCCGTCGAAACCGAGGCTTACACCGGCCCCGGGACCATCTTCCACTCCGACTTCCTCAATGGTCTGGAGATCGAGGCGGCCAAGGCCGAGGCGATTTCCCGCATCGAGGCCGCCGGTCAGGGCGAGGGCAAGACCATCTACCGCCTGCGCGACTGGGGCGTCAGCCGCCAGCGCTACTGGGGCTGCCCCATCCCCATCATCCACTGCGACGCCTGCGGCGCGGTCCCGGCCGCCGACCTGCCGGTGGAACTGCCCAAGGACGTGACCTTTGACGTACCGGGCAACCCGCTGGACCGTCACCCGACCTGGAAGCATGTCAAATGCCCGTCGTGTCACGGTGATGCGACCCGCGAAACCGACACCCTGGACACCTTCGTGGACTCCAGCTGGTATTTCGCCCGCTTCACCGATCCGACGGCGGCCGAACCGATCTCCAACAGCGCCGCCAACCACTGGCTGCCGGTCGATCAGTACATCGGCGGCGTCGAGCACGCCGTTCTGCACCTGCTCTATGCCCGCTTCGTCAGCCGCGCCCTGAGCGACGCGGGTCTGATGACGGTCAAGGAGCCGTTCGCCGGCCTGTTCACCCAGGGGATGGTGGTCCACGAGACCTACCGCCGCGCCGACGGCGCCTGGGTCGAGCCAACCGATGTCGATCTGTCGAACGACAACGGCGTCCGCTCGGCCCGCCAGCTCTCGACCGGCGAGACCCTGACCATCGGCGACATCGAGAAGATGTCGAAGTCGAAGAAGAACGTCGTCGCCCCGCAGGAGATCGTCGACACCTATGGCGTCGACGCCGGTCGCCTGTTCGTCCTGTCGGACAGCCCGCCCGAGCGGGACGTGCAATGGACCCCCGGCGGCGTCGAGGGCGCCAGCCGTTTCGTCCAGCGCGTCTGGGCCGAGGTGGACAGCTACGACCCCGCCTTCGCCGGCGAGGCCGAGGCCAACACCGCCCTGCTGCGCGAGACCCACAAGGCCATCAAGGCGGTCAGCGAGGGCATCACCGCCTTCCGCTTCAACTCGGCCATCGCCAAGCTCTACGCCTTCGTCGCCACCGTGCGGGATCACCAGAAGGCCGGCGGCGACGCCCGCCGTCAGGCCCTCTCGGCTCTGCTGCGACTGGTCGCGCCCTTCACGCCGCACCTGGCCGAGGAAGGCTGGACGCGGCTGGGCGAAGAGGGGATGATCCTGGACGCGCCCTGGCCGGTCTATGATCCGGCTCTGGCGGCTGACAACGAGGTCGTCCTGCCCATCCAGGTCAACGGCAAGCGTCGCGGCGAAATCCGCGTCGCCCGGGGTCTGGAGCCGGCGGAGGTCGAAGCCCTCGTCCTGGCCGATCCGGACGTTCAGGCGCGACTGGAGGGTCTGACCGTGAAGAAGATCGTCGTGGTCAAGGACCGCATCGTCAACGTGGTCGTCGCCGGATGAGGGCCCGCCTCGCCGCCCTCGCCCTGGCCGTTGTCTCGCTGACGGGACTGTCGGCCTGTGGCTTCACCCCCCTGTATGGCGACCTGGGCGCCGGCAGCTCGCTGTCTCGCATCTCCGTCACCACCCAGGATGACCGTCTGGGCTACCGGGTGCGCGAGCAGCTGGAAGACGCGCTGGGCCGCGACGGCTCGCAGGCGCCCCTGTGGCGGCTCGAGACCACTATCGAGCAGTCGCGTCGCCCGATGGGCCGCCGGATCGACGACACCGCCACCCGCTATGAGCTGACGGTGCGCGGCGTCTGGACCCTGACCCCTGTCAATGGCGGCGCCCCGGTCACCGGCATCGAGACGGTCACCACCAGCTACGCCGCCGCCGACCAGCCCTACGCCGCCATCGCCGCCCAGCAGGACGGCGAGGAGCGGGCCGCGGCCGAACTGGCCCGGCTGATCCGGCTGGACCTCCTCCGGACCCTGTCCAACCCGTGATCCTGGCGAAGCGGCCCGAGGTCGATCGCTTCCTCAAGGCCCCGGACAAGGCCGTCCGGGCCGCCGTCATCCACGGCAAGGACCGCTCCGGCGTCGCCGAGCGGGCCGAGATCCTGTGCAAGGCGATCACCCCGGACCTGAACGACCCGTTCAACGTCACCGTCCTGACGGACAGCGACATCGACGGCGACGAAGCGAAGCTGGACGAGGCCCTGACCGCGCTCAGCATGATCGGCGGTCGTCGTCTGGTCCGCGTGCGCCTGTCGAACGAGAAGGCCGCAATCGACAAGATGCTGGCGGCCGCGCTCAAGAGCCACGCCGCCGGGGACTTCAACCCGGACTGCATGCTGGTCATCGAGGCCGGGGCGCTGGGCCGCGATTCCGCCCTGCGCAAGGCGGCCGAGGCGGACAAGGCCGCCGTCGGCATCGCCTGCTATGAAGATGAGACCGGCGACGTGGCCCGCATGACCCGTGAAGCCCTCGCCGGCGACAAGGTCGGGCTGACGCAGGACGCCCTGGACCGCTTCGTCTCCCGCCTGCCCCGCGAGCGCGGCCTGATGCGGCAGGAAATCGAGCGGCTGATCCTCTACATCGGGCCGGGCAGCAGCCGCACCATCGACACCGCCGAGCTGGAACAGCATCTGGGCGTCGAGCCGGACGCCTCGCTGCAGGACGCGGCGCTGCAGGCCTTCGGCGGTCGTCCCGCCCCCGCCCAGTCCGGCCTGCGTCGCGCCTTCGCCGAGGGCGAAAGCCCTGTCATGGCGGTGAGACAAGCGTCGATCCATCTCGGAAAACTGAGGCGGATCAACATCCTGCAAGGCAACGGAGCCAACGCCAAGGAGGCCGCCAAGGCCGCCGGCGTGTTCTGGAAACAGGAGGCCGAAATGCTGCGCCAGGCCCGTCTCTGGCGTCTGGAAGACCTCGACAAGGTGCTGGACAGCGTCAACGCCGCCGACATCGCCACCAAGACCACGGGCTCGCCCGACCAGCTGATCGCCGAACGGCTGATCCTGGAGATCTCGTCACGCGCGCGGCGACTGGGGCTTTAGCCCCGCTTCGACGCCTTCCTGAACGCCGGCTTGTTGGCCGCGCTGCTCTGGTGCGCCATGGCCTTTTCGGCGTGCTGGGCGGGCTTGAAGCCGCCGCTGGACGGCGTCGAGCCGCCGGCCTTCTTGGCGGCGAGGGCCTTCTTCATCGCTTCGGCGGTCGGGTTGGAGGGCTTGTCTGTCATTCCCCCATCCTGCCATCGACCCGCCGCGCGAGCCAGACCGTCACGCCGCCCCGCGCATAATCCCCGACCGCATGGTCGAGGACCTCGAAACCCGCCTCCCTGAGCCGGTCCCGATACTCCGCCGTCGACAGGCTGGCGTGATAGAGCGGCTCGCCGCGCCATTCGCCGATCGTCTCGTCGTCCTGATCCCCGGAGGTGAACATCAGCACCCCGCCGGGCCGCAGATGGCGGGCATGGACCGCGAACAGGGCGCGCTGGTCCTCACGCGTCAGGTGGAAGCTGCTGTGCCAGGCGATCAGTCCATCGAAAACGCGGCCCAGATCCAGTCCCCGCATATCCGCGACGACCCAGTCGTGATCCGGGAAACGCTTCTGACACAGGGCTATAGCGCCGGGTGAGGCATCCACCCCGGTCACCGCCCGGCCCTGTTCGATCAGATAGCGCGCGACCGGTTCGCCCGAGCCGCAGCCCAGATCGAGAACCTGTCCCTGTGCAGGGACATGGGTCAGGAAGGCGTCCAGCCAGGGCTTTTCAGCCTCAAGACCGCGCCCGCGATCGGCGTCCCAGTCGTCGGCCCGGCGGCTGTAGAGATCGATGATCCCTTTCGCTGCCTCGGGCGCCGCCGCCGACATGGCTCAGCCCCGCATCAGGCGGCGGCAGAGGTCGTCCAGCTGTTCCAGGGTGCCGTAGCGGATGGTGATCTCGCCCTTGCCGCCCTTGTCGGTCAGCTGGACCTTCAGGCCCAGGGCGTCGGCCAGATCCTGCTCCAGCGCGGCAACGTCGGCCGAGCCTTCGCCATCAGCCCGCGAGCTTCCGGCCTTCGCCGGCTTCGGGCCTTCGTTCGAACGACGCGCCAGCGCCTCGGCCTGACGGACGTTCAGCCCTTCGCGCACGATCTGGTCGGCCAGATCACCGGCGTTGACGGTGTTGATCAGCGCCCGGGCGTGGCCCGCGCTCATCTGGCCGTCGCGCACATAGTCCAGCACCTCGTCCGGCAGCTGCAGCAGGCGCAGGGTGTTGGCCACATGGCTGCGGCTCTTGCCGACGATGCCGGCCACCGCGTCCTGGGTGCGGCCGAAGCGGTTCATCAGCTGGCGATAGGCGTCGGCCTCTTCCAGCGGGTTGAGGTCCGCGCGCTGGACGTTCTCAATGATGGCGACCTCGAACACCTCGACGTCGTCCATTTCACGAATGACGACCGGCACCTCGGTCAGGCGGGCCATCTGCGAGGCGCGCCAGCGGCGCTCGCCGGCGATGATCTGCCAGACGCCGTCCTCGCCGGGCTGCGAGCGCACCAGGATCGGCTGCAACACGCCCTTGTCGCGGATCGAGGTGGACAGCTCCTCGAGGATCTCCGGGGTGAAGATCTTGCGCGGCTGGTCCGGGTTCGGCTTCAGGCTCTCGATCGGCACGATGCGCACGCCGGCGGGCGGCGGCGAGCCGTCCACGGCCACCGCCTCGGCGGCCTGTTCTCCCAGAAGGGCCGACAATCCCCGGCCGAGACCGCGCTGACGTTCGCTCAAGATACTGTTTCCGTTCTTCTAATTCTGTACTCAGGCAGCCTGTTTCAGCCGCTTGCGCTCACGCGCCACCACTTCTCGGGCCAGCCTCAGATAGGCCTGGCTGCCCGCGCATTTCAGGTCATAGATCAGGGCCGGCTTGCCGAACGACGGCGCCTCGGCCACCCGCACATTGCGCGGAATGACGCTCTCATAGACCTTGTCGCCGAAATGGTTGCGCACGTCATTGGCCACCTGGCCCGACAGGGCGCTGCGGCGATCATACATGGTCAGGACCAGACCCTGGATTTCCAGCGCCGGGTTCAGGCTCTGGCGCACCATGTCCACCGTCTTCATCAGCTGGGTCAGGCCCTCCAGCGCGAAGAACTCGCACTGCAGCGGCACCAGCACAGCGTCCGCCGCGGCCATGGCGTTCAGCGTCAGCAGGTTCAGCGACGGCGGGCAGTCGATCAGCACATAGTCATACCGGGTCTGCCCGTCCCGCCCCTGCCCGGCCAGCGCATCGCGCAGACGGAAGGAGCGACGGTCGGCCGAGCTCAGCTCGATCTCGACGCCCGACATGTCGGCGTCGGCGGGAATGATATGCAGCCCCGGCACCGAGGTGTGGACGGCGGACTCATCAACCGAGCGCCCGTCGACGATCACGTCATAGATGGTCACCCGGCGTGTTTCACGTGGAACACCCAGGCCCGTGGACGCATTGCCCTGCGGGTCCATGTCGACGATCAGCACCTTTTCCCCGATCGCGGCCAGGGCGGTGCCGAGGTTGATGGCCGTCGTCGTCTTGCCCACGCCGCCCTTCTGGTTGGAAACGGCGAGGACGCGGGTCTTACCAGTTTTTGACACGGCTGATGCCCCGAACAGATACGATACGGCCGCGCGGATCGCTGCGCGAGACGGTGAGGTCGCTCTTGAATTGCCAGACCTTGCGGGCTTCTGCCACCTCAACCTCGGCCTTTTCGCCCTTCAGGAACAGTCCCTGGGCGCCCCGCTGTAGATAAGGCTGTGCATAGCCCAGCAGCTTCTCCATCGGCGCGACGGCGCGGGCGGTCACCACGTGAACCGTCACCGCATTGTCCTCGGCCCGGCCGTTGATGACCGTCGCGCGCAGCGACAGGGCGTCCACCACCTCCTGCAGGAAGCGGCAGCGTTTCCCAAGACTGTCGATCAGCCAGACATGGCTCTTGGGATCGGTCTTCAGCATGATGGCCAGCACCACGCCGGGGAAGCCGGCGCCCGCGCCGAGATCGGCCCAGCTCTTCGCCTCCGGCGCCATGTCGAGCAGCTGCGCCGAGTCGCGGAAGTGACGGCTCCAGACGTCCGGCAGGGTGTCCGGCCCGATCAGGTTCATCACCGCATTGGCCTCGGTCAGCCGGACGACGAAGCGCTCCAGATCGCCCATCTGGGCCGGGGTGGCGTTGAACTCCGCCTGGAAGGCGGCCGCATCGTAGGTACTCACGCCGAAACCTTCACCTTCTTCACATGCGACAGCAGGGCGGTCAGGGCGCCGGGGGTCATCCCCTCGATCCGGCCCGCCTGCCCCAGGGTGCGCGGCTGAACGCGCGCCAGCTTTTCCTTCACCTCGTTCGAGAGGCTGCCGATGGCGGCGTAGTCGAGATCGACCGGCAGGGCCAGGGCCTCCTCCCGGCGCAGGGCCTCGGCGTCGGCCGCCTGACGATCCAGATAGCCGGCATAACCAGCATCAATGGTGATCTGCTCGCGCACCTGCGCCGACCAGTCGGCGATCTCGGGCCGAACGGACAGGAAGGTGTCCAAGGTCACATCCGGGAAGGACAGCAGGTCACGGATCGAGCGGCGCTGGCCGTCGGCGTTCACCCGGATGCCGAGCGCCCCCGCCTCCTTGGGCGTGAACAGCGTTTCACGTGAAACAACGGTCGCCGCGGCCAGTTCGGCGGCCTTGGCGGCGAAGGCTTCGGCGCGGCGCGTCCCGACGACACCGGCCTCGACGCCCAGCGAGGTCAGCCGCTGATCGGCGTTATCGGCGCGCAGGGTCAGACGGTATTCCGCCCGGCTGGTGAACATCCGGTAGGGCTCGGTCACACCCTTGGTGACCAGATCGTCGATCATTACCCCGATGTAGGCCTGATCGCGACCGAAGATGATCGGCTCCAGATTCCCCGACGCCCGCGCGGCGTTCAGCCCGGCCATCAGACCTTGGGCGCCCGCCTCCTCATAGCCGGTCGTGCCGTTGATCTGGCCGGCCAGATACAGGCCGGGCCGCTTCTTCACTTCCAGCGCCGGGCTCAGTTCACGCGGATCGACATAGTCGTATTCGATCGCATAGCCGAAGCGGAACACCTCGACCTGCTCCAGACCCGGGATGGTCCGCAGGAAGGCCAGCTGGGTCGCGTCGGACACCGAGGTCGAGATGCCGTTCGGATAGACGGTCGGATCGTCCAGCCCCTCGGGCTCGAGGAAGATCTGGTGCGAGGTCTTGTCGGCGAACCGAACCACCTTGTCCTCGATGGACGGGCAGTAGCGCGGCCCGCGCCCGGACAGATGCCCGCCATAGACGGCGCTTTCGCCCAGGTTCTCGGCGATGATCCGGTGCGTCTCTTCCGTGGTATGAGTCACGCCGCAGGTGATCTGGGGCACGTCGATCCGGTCGGTCAGGAAGCTGAACGGCACGGGATCCGCGTCCGCCGCCTGCTGCTCCAGACGGTCCCAGGCGATGGTGCGGCCATCCAGCCGCGCCGGGGTGCCCGTCTTCAGACGGCCCATCAGCAGGCCGGCGCCGTACAGGTCGGCGGCCAGACCGGTCGAGGGGGCCTCGCCGTGACGGCCTGCGGGGGTCCGCTCGTCGCCCTTGTGAATGACGCCGTTCAGGAAGGTGCCGGTCGTCAGCACGACGGCGCGCGCGGACAACTCAATGCCATCACCAGTGACCACGCCGGTCACCCGGTCGCCGTCGCGGATCAGGCTCTCGGCGGTGCCGGCCATCAGCTCGAGGTTCGGCGTCTGCGCCAGTTCGGCCTGCATGGCCTCGCGGTAGAGGCGGCGATCGATCTGGCTGCGCGGCCCCTGCACCGCCGCCCCCTTGGAGCGGTTGAGCAGGCGGAACTGGATGCCGGAGACATCGCCCAGCCGGCCCATCACCCCATCCAGGGCGTCGATCTCGCGCACCAGATGGCCCTTGCCCAGACCGCCGATGGCCGGGTTGCAGGACATCTCGCCGATGGTCTCGAGCTTCTGGGTCAGCAGCAGGGTGCGCGCGCCGGTGCGCGCCGACGCGGCCGCGGCCTCACAGCCGGCGTGCCCGCCGCCGATGACGATGACATCATAGGAGTTCATCGCGGGGATGTAGTCGAAACGGCGCGGAATTTCCACCGGAGCGGTGAGGGTGTTTCACGTGAAACAGACCCTCTTCGCGCCTCACCCCTCCACCATGCGTCGCCTGCGGCTCGCATGGTCTCCCTCCCCAGCTTCGCTGGAGAGGTGAGAAGCGCGGCTCACCTCTCCACGCAGTGGGGAGGTGGCTCGACGGCGAAGCCGGAGAGACGGAGGGGTCTATTTCCCAATACAAAACGTCGAGAACACTTCGCCCAGGATGTCCTCCACCCCGATCGCCCCCGTCACCCGCGCCAGCGCTTCCGCCGCCCGTCGCAGATCATCCCCCGCCATCTCGGGGGCCAGATCCAGCGCCCGCCGCCCCGCCTCGACCGAGACCAGCGCCTCCTCCAGACGGCGGCGGTGGCGCTCACGGGTGACCGCCGGGAAGTCGGCGCCGGACAGGTCGCGGGCCAGACGGGCGGCGATCCAGTCGTGCAGGGCCGCCATCCCCTCCCCCGTCGTCGTGCTGACGGTCAGGGCCTCGCGGTCGACCGGCGCCGCGGCGCGGTCGATGTCGGCCTTGGTGAAAATCAGCAGATCGTCCGGTCGGGCGTAGTTAGCGGCGACCCCTTCGGCATCCCCCGGCGCCCGAACCCACAGGCGCAGCTCGGCCTGTTCGGCCCGCACCCGCGCCCGGCGGACGCCCTCGGCCTCGACCGGATCATCGCTGTCGCGCAGACCCGCCGTATCGGACAGGGTCACCGCATAGCCGCCGATGATCAGATCGGCGTCCAGCACGTCGCGCGTCGTCCCGGCGATGGGCGTCACGATGGCCGCCTCGCGGGCGACCAGCGCATTGAACAGCGACGACTTGCCGGCATTGGTCTCACCGATCAGGACGATGCGATAGCCTTCGCGCACCCGCTCGCCCCGCCCGGCATCGGCCAGCGCGCCCTTCAGATCGGCGATCAGCCCATCCAGAACCGGCCCCGCCGTGCGCGCCAGATTGTCCGGCACCTCCTCATCGGGGAAGTCGATCTCGGCCTCGACCAGCGCCAGGGCCTTCAGCAGGTCGCGACGGAAACCGGCATAGGTGGCGCCCAGCGCGCCCTCCAGCTGCCCCAGCGCCTGGCTCGCCTGCGCCGTCGTTTCGGCGTCGATCAGGTCGGCGACGGCCTCAGCCTGGGCCAGATCCATCCGTCCGTTCTCGAACGCCCGCCGGGTGAACTCGCCCGGATCGGCCGGCCGCAGACCCAGCGCGATCAGCGCCTTCGACGTCGCCTCGACCACCGCCCGGCCGCCGTGCAGATGCAGTTCGGCGCAGTCCTCTCCGGTGTAGGAATTCGGCCCGGGGAAGCGCAGGACCAGCGCCTGATCGACGACCCGGCCCTCATGGGTCAGGGTCCGCAGGGACGCCATCCGCGCCTTCAGCTCCGGCGCCCCCAGACCGGCCAGCGCCGCATCCGTGCCCGGACCGCTCAGGCGAACAATGGCGATCGCCCCCCGACCGGGCGGGGTGGCGAGGGCGAAGACGGTGTCGGTCATCGCGTAACGGTCTCCTCCCCGCTCTGCGGGGAGGTGGCGCGGCGCACCAGCGCCGTGACGGAGGGGTTCTTTGCGACGGGAAAGGCGACTTCAAGAGCCCCTCCACCGCTTCGCGGTCCCCCTCCCCGCAAGGCGGGGAGGAGACAGACGCAACTCATTTCATCGCCCCTTCCATCAGCCGACGGAACTGGTCCTGCGCCTGAACGCCGAAACTGGTCCAGGTCTTCATCAGCTCCTCGGGCTGCATGGCGGTGATGTTCTCGCTCATCCGCTTCTGCATCTCGGCGACCATGGCGTCGTTCAGCGGGGTCACATCAGGCAGGCCCAGAAAGGCGCGCGCCTCGGCGGGGGTGCAG
>JAVHYH010000107.1 GCA_031119155.1 Brevundimonas sp. | reverse complement strand
CCGGCCTCGACCAGGGTGTTGAAGCCGGACATGACCAGCTCCTTGGCGCCGCCGCACAGGACGGCCTGTTCGCCGAACAGATCGGTCTCGGTCTCCTCGCGGAAGGTGGTCTCCAGCAGGCCGCCGGTCGCGCCGCCGTTGCCCTTGGCGTAGCCCATGGCGCGGTCGCGGGCCTTGCCGGTCGCGTCCTTCTCGATGGCGAACAGGGAGGGGACGCCCCGGCCGCGCTGATACTCGCGGCGGACCAGATCGCCCGGACCCTTGGGCGCGACCAGGATGACGTCCATGTCCTCGCGCGGCGTGATGCGGCCGTAGATGATCGAGAAGCCGTGAGCGAACAGGATGGCCGATCCCGGCTTGGCGTTCGGCTCGATGATGTCGCGATAGACCTCGGCCTGGATCATGTCCGGGGTCAGGATGGCGATGATGTCGGCGTCCTTGACCGCCTCGGCGGGTTCGGCGGTCGGGACGCCGTCGGCGGTGGCGTTGCGCCAGCCCTTGCCGCCGTGGCGGACGCCCGCGATCACGTCGTGGCCGGAGTCCTTCAGGTTCTGGGCGTGGGCCCGGCCCTGCGAGCCGTAGCCGATGATGGCGATGCGCTGGCCGGCGATGGCGCCGGGGCGAATATCGTCATTGGTGTAGATGGTGATGGCCATGGTTCAGGCGTCCTCTCGGGCGGATTGGGATGTCGGCGCTTCAGCGGGACGCTGGACCGGCGGTGGGTTGGGGATGGTCACGGCGCCCTGGGCGGCGGAGGCCACCGCGGCGCGGTATTTGGCGAAGACACCGTGCGCCGGGCGGATGGTGTGGGGGGCGAAGTCCGCCCGGCGCTTCGCCAGATCGACGCCGGTGACGTCGATGCGGCGGTTGGTGACGTCGATGACGATGCGGTCGCCATCACGGATCAGGGCGATAGGGCCGCCGACGGCGGCCTCGGGCGAGACGTGGCCGGCGACGAAGCCGTAGCTGGCGCCCGAGAAGCGGCCGTCGGTGATCAGGGCGACGTTGTGGACGCCGCGGCCCTTCAGGGCGGCGGTGACCTGCAGCATCTCGCGCATGCCGGGGCCGCCCTTGGGGCCTTCGTAGCGGATGATGATGACATCGCCTTCGCCGACCGAGCCGTCCTGAACGGCGTGGAAGGCGTCTTCCTCGCTGTCGAAGACGCAGGCGGGGCCTTCGAAGCGATCAACCTTGTGGCCGGTCAGCTTGATGACCGCGCCGTCCGGGGCGACGTCGCCGTAGATGACGGCGAAGCTGCCGCGATCCATGACGGGGGCGTCGAAGGTCGCGACGACCTGCTGGCCCGGCGTTTCCTCGGCGCGGCCAGCCTCGGCGAACAGGCTGTCGCCGCTGACGGTGGGGGTGTTCACGATCCTGCCGGCCTGGGCCAGGCGCTGCGTGACCAGGCGCGTGCCGCCGGCGGCGTACAGGTGCGAGGCCAGGAATCGGCCGCCGGGTTTCAGGTCGCAGATGACCGGGGCGTCGACGCAGGCCTGATGGCAGTCCTCGACGCCGAACTCGACCCCCGCCTCGGCGGCGATGGCGGTCAGGTGCATGACCGCATTGGTCGAACCGCCCGAAGCCGAGACGGCGACGGCGGCGTTCCGCAAGGAAGCGCGGGTGATGTATTTGCGGGCGCTGTCACCGGCGAAGACACGCTCGACGATCAGGCGGCCGCAGCGCTCGCCTTCTGCGGCCTTGGCCGGATCGACGGCGGGGACGTCATTGGCGCCCATCGGCGACAGGCCCATGACGGACAGGGCCATGGCCATGGTGTTGGCGGTGAACTGGCCGCCACAGGCGCCGGCGCCGGGGCAGACCGCCGTCTCGACCGCCTTCAGGCCGGCATCGTCCAGAGCCCCGGCGGCGTGGGCGCCGATGGCCTCGAAGACCTCCTGAACCGAGACCTCCTTCTGGCCGATGGTCCCCGGCATGATGGTGCCGCCGTAATAGACCAGCCCCGGGATATCCATGCGGGCCAGGGCCATGGCGGCGGCCGGGATGGTCTTGTCACAGCCGACGATGCAGATGACGCCGTCCAGCTGATGGCCCTCGACGGCCAGTTCGATGCTGTCGGCGACGACCTCGCGGCTGATCAGCGAGGCCTTCATGCCGGGCGTGCCCATCGAGATGCCGTCGGTGACGACGATGGTGTTGAAATCGACCGGATAGCCGCCCGCGGCGATGATCCCGGCCCGCACATCGGCGGCCAGACGGTCCAGGTGCATGTTGCAGGGCGTGACCGACGACCAGGTGTTGACCACCGCGATCATCGGCTTGTCGAAATCGGCGTCCTGCATGCCGGCGGCGCGCAGATAACTGCGGGCCGCGGCGCGGTTCGGACCAGCCGTGACGGCGCGACTTCTCGCGTTCGGCGGCCGGTCGTTTGGGGTGAAATCTTGCGTCATTGCGTAGGGTCGTTCCGGAGGTGTCCGGATCGCGCACAACAAAAAACCCGCTTCCTGGGTGGAAGCGGGTGGCTGCGGGCGATCCTGATGTTGCGTTAGGTCAGGTCACGTGCGTCCACACCGCTCCGGTAAGGAGGGCGAGAATTACCGAGAGAATGAGGGTGTTCAGGACCAGTTCGATCGACGGCGCGCGCACGACCGCGATCGCCTTGGCGGCGGCCTTGCGGTCAGCGATGTGGGCGCGGTGGATCACCGGTGGCTCCTGTTGAACACCGTCAGGAAACCATGGCTTGCTGCGTCGCACAAGGCGGCTGAGCAAAAATCTTGCAGGAAAGGCGTTCGGAGGCACGTTCCGGGCAGATTTTCACCGCCCGGAGAAGCGTCCGTCAGTGCGGCGTCTGATCGTTTCGCAAGACGGGGGCGGCGGCCAGGATCGCCTGGCTGCGGTTGTTGACCTGAAGCTTCCTCAGGATGGCGGAAACGTGTTGTTTCACAGTGCCTTCCGTCAGGTTCATGTCGCCGGCGATCTGCTTGTTCAGCTTGCCGTCCACGAGGGCGCGCATGATGCGCATCTGGGCCGCGGACAGGGTCGAGATCCGGCGGTGGAAGTCGACCACCTTGGGGTCGGGCGCGACATTCTCCGGGAAGACGCTTTCGCCTCGCAGAATCGCGCCGACGGCGTTGACCAGGGTTTCGACGGGCTCGGATTTCGACAGCCAGGCGTCGACGTTGAAGGCCCTGCCCATGGACAGGGTGTGGTGGTCGGTGCGGGAGGAGACGATGGCGATCTTGCCGTCGGGCAGAAGCTGCTGGAGGCGGAGCAGGGCGCTGAAGCCCTCGGCGTCCGGCAGCATCAGGTCCAGCATGACCAGCTTCACCCGGGGGCCATGCAGTCGGACATAGGCCTCGGCCTCTGTGGCGCTGGTGACCCGACCGACGTCCAGGTGCGGGTAGGCGGCCTTGATCGACAGCTCGAAGGCCTGACCCACCAGGGGGTGATCATCGACGACGAGGACAATCCAACGCACGGTATGGTTCCGAATCCAGCCCAGGCGACAACCGGCCTTTGCAAGGGAAGATTGCGCCCGCCTTTCCTAACAACAGGTTTGCCCTGGCGGAAGCTGAACCATTGGAGCGGGAAAGAGGGTTTACGGTGCAACCTATAACTTTGGTTCGTTTTACACCTTTCTTGCCGCCCGACTGGTGGACCTGGCCGCCGATCGGGATGATTTGGACGTCAACGAAGACGCACCCCCGTCGTTGGAGACAGAACATGATCAAGTCGCTTGCCGCCGCCGCCGCCCTCCTGACCGTCGCCGTCGCCGCTCCGGCCATGGCCCAGTCGGCCTCCACCACCGGCACCGGTTCCATCACCGTGATCCGCCCGCTGACCATCACCAAGAACGCCGACCTGAAGTTCGGCACCGTCGTCCGCCCGACCACGGGTTCGGGCACGGTCACCGTCAGCGCCGCCGGCGCGCGCTCGGTCGCCGGCGGTGTCGTCGGCCTGAGCTCGGGCGACACCCCGCAAGCCGCGCAGTTCACCGTGGACGGTGAAGGCGGCCAGTCGATCTCGGTCACCATCCCGGCCACCTTCTCGATCGCCAACGGTTCGGACACCCTGACCGTCACGACCTCGAACAACCTGACCGGTTCGGCCGCCGCCCAGACCCTGAGCAACGCCCTGGGTTCGGCCGGTTCGCTGAGCTTCCGCGTCGGCGGCAGCGTCCCGGTCGCCTCGACCTCGCCGACCGGCACCTACACCGGCACCTTCACCGTCTCGGCCGCCTACAACTGATCGGGCGGCCGGTGTTTCCACTGCAGGACGTACAACCCGGCCGCACCGTCATTAACGCCTCGGTTGTTCGTGAGGGCTACCCTCGCCTCAAGAATGGTTTGAGGACGGTGCTCGCGATGTGGATGCGTGTTGTTCTTTCAGCAGTTTTCCTGCTGCTCGTCGCAGAGCCGGTCAAGGCGCAGGTCGGCGCCGACCTTAACATCTCCCCCAAGCGGGTAGTGTTCGAGCCCGGTGAGCGGAGCGCCACGGTCTATATCTTCAACCAGGGCGACCAGCCGGCGACCTATTCCGTCGAGCTGGTCGACCGGGTGATGCTGCCGGACGGCCAGATCGTCGCCGCGTCGGACTATCCGGAGGCCACGCTCGATTCCGCCTCCGAGCTGGTCCAGCACACGCCGCGCCGCATCACCTTGCAGCCGCGCGAAAGCCAGGCCATCCGCGTGCGGGCCCGTCCCGGCGCGGGCGGTGAGCATCGCACCCACCTTACCGTCACCGCCCTGCCGTCCGAGACGGCGGGTTTCACCGTCGAACAGGCGGTCCAGCCGGGCGCGGACGAGGTGGCGGTGCAGGTCATCGCCCTGTTCAGCGTCAGCATCCCCGTCATCGTCCGCGACGGCCCCGCCGACGCGCGCGCTGCCGTCGAGAATGTGCAGATCCTGCAGGCCGACGCCGGACAGGTGCTGTCGCTCGATCTGGTCCGTCAGGGCGAGAGCTCGGTGTACGGCGATGTGGAAGTGCTTCTGGGCGCCGGTCCTGACGCCCCCCTGGCCACCGCCGTGCGCGGCGTGGCCGTGTATCCCGAAATCGGTCGCCGGACCGTCGTAACTCCGCTTCCGGCGCCGCTGACCCCGGGTCAGACCGTGACCGTGATCTATCGTGACGACGACGCCCGCCCCGGTGAAATCCTGGCGACGGCGACCCTCGTCGCGCCGTGAGGCCGGTCGTGCGGGCCGGTTTCGCCGCCCTGGCCCTGGCCGCCGCGCCCGCAGAGGCCGCCGGTCAGGCGCTGACGCGCAATCTGCTGATCGCCTCCAGTCCGCAGCCGTTCAGCCCGGATGACCTGTTGTGGATGGAGGTCCGGTCGGGCGACACCCAGTTGACCGACAGCCTGAACGTCTATGCGTCCCGGTCCGGCGTCTATGTGCCGCTGGGCGAGTTCTCGCGGGTGCTGGATCTGGCCGTCGGCGTCTTCCCGGCCCAGCGTCGGGCCGAGGGCTGGGTGATCTCGCCGGACCGGCAGGTGACCATCGATCTGGCCAGCGGAGAGGCCCGCCTGTCGGGCCGGACCATCCGGTTCAGCCCGGATCAGGCCGCCATCTATGACGACGATCTCTATGTGCGGCTGGACCTGCTGGAGCAGATCCTGCCCGTGCGGCTGAAGGCGGACACGGCGGCGCAGGTGATGGACCTGACGGCGACCGAGGCCCTGCCGTTCCAGCAGCGGGCGGATCGCGCCCGGCGGCAGGCGGGGCTGGTCGGCGGGCCGGACGAGCCGGCGCCGGTGCGGGTCGAGACACCCTATACCCTGTTCACGCCTCCGGCCTTTGACGTGAACATCGGCGGGCTTCTGGGGCGGGACGGGGTGGATCAGGCCGGTCGCTACGACGTGCGCGCGGCTTCCGATCTGCTGTGGGCCGGGTTCGAGGGCTATGTGGGCTCGAACGACGACGGCGAGATCAATGACGTCCGCGTGCTGCTGACCCGCAAGGATCCGGGCGGCCGGGCGCTGGGGCCGCTGGGCGGAACGCGCGCGGGGCTGGGCGATGTCTTCACCCCGTCGATGCCGATCGGCGCCGCCGGCTTCGCCGGTCGCGGTCTGTTCTACACCTCCGCGCCGCTGGAGAACCTCGACCTGGCGACACCGCTGAACCTGCGCGGCGAACTGGCGCTGGGCGAGGAGGTCGAGCTCTACGTCAACGAAGTGCTGCAGGCGGCGCAGACCTCGCCGGTGCAGGGTCGCTACGAGTTCCTCGATGTGCCGCTGGCCTTCGGCCTGAACACCATCCGCCTGGTCTTCTACGGTTCGCAGGGGCAGAGCCGCGAGGTCGTGCGCCGCATCAATTTCGGCACCGGACAGGTGGAGGCGGGACGGCTGGTCTTTCGCTTCGGCGCGGTTCAGCAAGGGCTGACCGTTTTCGACGTCGGTGACCGGCTCGACACCCTGTCGACCGGAGAGACGCGGTTCACGGTGATGGCCGACTATGGCCTGTCGCCGGGTCTGACGATCAGCGGCGGCGCGTCGCGGTTCACGCCGGAAGGCGCCGAGGCGCGGTCGCTGGGCATGCTGGGCCTGCGCAGTTCGCTGGGGCCGGTGGCGGCCCAGATCGATCTGGCGTTCGACGACACCGGCGGTCGGGGTGGGACGCTGGGTCTGGCGGCGCGTCCGTTCGGCGTGTCGATCGTCGCCCGGCATTCGGAGTACGAGGGCGGCTTCATTGACGAGACCCGCCAGCTCGGGGTCGTCGATCTGGCCCCCCTGAGCAGCGCAACCGATCTGAGGCTCGACGGACAGGTGAAGGGGCCGCGCGGTCTGGCCGTGCCGATCTCGTTCAACATGCGTCAGCTGCGGCGGGTGGACGGCGTGCGTCTGACCAATGCGGAACTGCGCGCCTCGGCGCCGCTGGGGCGGTTCTACGCCTCCAGCAGCGTGGCCTATCAGGACGAGCAGGGGACTGGGTTCGGAAGCCCGCGCTGGCTGGGCTCGACCGATGTGGCGACGCTGGTGTCCTCGCGTCTGCAACTGCGGGGAGGCCTGTCCTACGAGCTGTCGCCTGATGCGGGCATCGAAACTGCCTATTCGACGCTGGACTGGCAGATCTCCGAACGGAACGCCCTGCGTCTGGGCATCGTGCGGGCGCTGGGACCGGCCTCGGAGACAAGCCTGCAGGCGTCGAACCTCTGGCGGGCGGATCGCTTCGATCTGGCCCTGAATGCCTCCTATGAGACGGAATCGCGCGAATGGCGGGTCGGTCTGCAGATGGGCTTCGGCTTCGGCTATGACCCGTTCGCGCGCCGCTATCGCCTGACCCGGCCGGGCGCGGCGGTCGGCGGCTCGGTGGCCGTCAACGCCTGGATCGACGAGAACGCCGACGGCCTGCGTCAGGCCGATGAGGCGGGCGTGCCGGGGCTGATCGTGGATACGCCCGTGGGGCCGGTCGAGACGACGGCGTCGGGGCAGGTGATCGCCGTGGGGCTGGGCGACGCGGCCTCGGCCCGCGTGCGTCTGAACGCCGAGGGGGTCGATGATCCCTTCCTGGTGGCGGGACCGCCGGTGATGGAGTTCACCCCGCGTCCGGGCCGACTGGCGGTGATCGACTATCCGATGCGCCGCAGCGCCGAGCTGGAGTTGAACGCCCGTCTGCTCCGCGCCGACGGCGCCCAGCGTCCGCTGGCGGCGCTGAACGTCGAGCTGGTCTCGCAGGATGGCGCGGTGATCGTCGCGGGCCGTAGCGATCACGCAGGTGTGCTGTTCTTCGAAGGGATCGCCCCGGGCGTCTGGACCGTTCGCCTCGAAGAAGCGCAGTCCCGACAGTTGAACCTGCGTCAGGTCGAGCCGGTCCAGGTGACCATTCCCGCGACCGGCGGCTTCGTCCGCGGCGGGACCGTGCTGATCGAGACCGGAGGGGAGGCGACCCCATGAAACGCAGCATCGCAGCCGTCTGCGCCGGACTGATGTTGACCTCCGCCGGTCAGGCGCAGGCCGATCCGACCGTGACCCGCTCGCCGGCCACCGCGCCGACGCTGGGCACGGTGATCCGGGGCAGCAGCGCCACGACCTTCTCGGTCACCGCGGCGGGGGCGGTCAGCCGCACCTCGGGCAACGCCATCCGGCTGACGTCCAGTTCGGTGACGACGCCGACCATCACCATCAACTGCGGCCTGCTGAACCTGAACGGCCTGTGCGCCCTGCGGTACATCCGGGTGACCATCACACCGGTGACCGGCAGCGGGCCGGCGAACATCACCCGCTTCCGAGTGGCTTCCATGACGGGAGGCACCTATCGCAGCGGCTCGGCGCCGGCTGAAGCCTCCACCCTGACCTTCGACCTCAATCCCCTGGGCCTGCTGACCACGGCGACATTCAAGCTGGGCATGGACGTCCAGCTTGCCGCCAACGCGGCGAGCGGTAATCAGACCTTCGACTACCTCGTCACGGTGCAGTTCACGACATGAAGCCTCTTCACCTGCTGCTGATCGCCGGCCTGATGGCCGCCACGCCCGGCATTGCGTCGGCCCAGTCGGAAAACGGGTCGGCCAGCCTGACGGTGCGGCGCGGCCTGAGCATCGCCACGGTCAGCCCGATGCGGCTGCAGCCGAACGAGCCGGGCGTGGCGCTGTCCGTGTCGGGGACCAATCTGGTGGATGCGCCGGCGATGATCCAGATCAGCGGCGATCCGGGCCGGGTCTATCGGATCCGCCTGCCGCAGTATCAGTCCGATGAAGGGGTGTCGGTCATCGAGGAGCTGAAGATCTGGAGCGCGACCTCGGGCGACATTTCCGAAACCCGCGTGGCGCGTCTGGATCTGCAGGGGCAGGATCTGCTGCGGGTCTCGGGACGGCTGCGGGTGCAACTGGATGAAGAAGGCGAGCCGGTCGCGGCCCTGCCCCTGAGCATCGACTACGAATAGTCGCCCATCTCCCGGCGGATTTCGGCGATCAGCGCCTCGATCTCGGTAGGGTCGGGGGGACGCTGTTGGGAAAACTGGTCGTCCAGCGCCTTGGCGAGACCGCCAATCCCCGTGAAGCCGAAGATGCCGGCCGCGCCCGCCAGGCCATGGGTCAGGGCCTCGATCTGCTCCATGTCGTCGGCCGCCAGCGCCAGGGCCAGGGCGTCGGCGTCCGCCAGCGCACGGTCGCGAAACCGCCGGCGGATCGCCTCGAGCGGATCGGCGCTCAAGCCGCGCTCCCGGCCAGCAGGTCGCGGACCTGTCCGGCGAGGGTCATGGGGTCGAAGGGCTTGGTGATCACCCCGATGGCGCCCAGCTCGAGATACCGGTCGCGTTCGCTGGCCTGAACGCGCGCGGTCATGAAGATGACCGGCGTCCGGTCCAGCCCCGGCAGATGGCGCAGCCGAGCCAGGGTTCCGGGGCCGTCGAGCCGGGGCATCATCACATCCAGCAGGATCACATCCGGGCGCAGACCGCCTTCCAGCAGCGCGAGGGCGGCTTCTCCGGAGTCCGCCGAGGTCAGGGACAGGTCCGGATCCAGATCGAGCGAAAAGGCCGCGACCTCGCGGATGTCGGGCTCGTCATCCACGTGGAGGATTGCGAGTGAACTCATCAGCGGCCTCCCTTGCCTGTCAGACGTCGGACTGTTCGCACCAGTCCCGCCAGCGAGGTGCGGGACTTCACCAGGACGGCCTCGACCCGGTCGCCCAGGGCCGCATCCATCTCCTGTGCGGAATAGACGATGACCGGCACCGTCTGGCCGTCGCCGTCGTCGAGGTCGGCGAGCAGCTCAAGGCCGGATCCGTCGGGCAGGCCCAGATCGAGGATCACCAGATCCGGGGTGCGTTCGCGCAGGATCTCGCGGGCGTGGGACAGGGTCGGCGCCGCCGTCACCTCCGCCACGCCGGACAGGGCCGAGGCGGTGACCGCCAGAATGTCGGGATCGTCATCGACATGCAGCACGACGGGGCGCTGCGTCTTGATGCGGTCCAGGATGCCGGCGACGGCGTCGCGCAGACGGCTCTGGTCGAAGGGCTTCTCCAGCCAGTCGATGACTTCCAGCGAGCGCCCGCGCGCCCGGCCGCGGGCGATGTCCGCCGAGACCACGACAACGGGAATGTCGCGCGTGCGCGGATCGGCGCGCAGGGTCCGGATCAGGCCCACGCCGTCGGCGTCGGGCAACTGGAGATCGACCAGGACGGCGGCATAGGCGTCTGTGCGGACGGCCATCAGAGCTTCTCTCGCCGTGGCGGCGATGTCGGCGCTGAACCCGTCCTGCGCCAGCATGGTGCGCAGGACCCGTGCCGCGTCGGCGTCGTCCTCGACGATCAGCAGGTGCGGACCTTCCGTCTCCGAGGTGTCGACCTCGTCGATCTCGAGCGGCAGGTCCATGTGGAAGGTGGCGCCTTCGCCGGGCGCGGACTCGAACCAAAGACGACCGCCGTGCCGTTCGGCGATCTCGCGCGCGATGGCGAGCCCCAGCCCGGTGCCACCCTTGGCGCGGGTGTCGGAGGAGTCGGCCTGGGCGAATTTGGAGAAGATGCGGGCGCGGAATTCATCCGGGATTCCCGGGCCGTAATCGCGAACGCTGAGACGGGCGATGCGGGTCTCGGGCTGAACGGACACCTCGACCTCGCTGCCGGCGGGCGAGAATTTCGCGGCGTTGGACAGCAGGTTCACGACGACCTGGATCAGGCGGTCGGCGTCGCCGCGCACCGGGGCCGACGGCCCCTCGTTGAGCTTGAGGGTCACGCCGAGGTCGTCGGCGAGGCCCTGCACATTCTCGATCGAGCGCTCGGCGATGTCCCGCAGATCCTGAGGCGCCATATCCAGCACCATCTGGCCGGACTCGAGCTTCTCAACGTCGAGGATGTCGTTGATCAGGCGGACCAGTCGCTGGCTGTTCGAATGGGCGATGCTGATCAGGCGTGCGGCCTTGTCCGGGATGTCGCCCGCGGCGCCGCCCGCCAGAAGCCCCAGCGAGCCGGCAATGGAGG
>JAVHYH010000106.1:9071-10910 GCA_031119155.1 Brevundimonas sp. | reverse complement strand
CTTGTTGATGAAGGTGATGATCGGGATGTCGCGCAGGCGGCAGACCTCGAACAGCTTCAGCGTCTGCGGCTCGATGCCCTTGGCGGCGTCCAGCACCATGATGGCGCAGTCGGCGGCGGTCAGGGTGCGATAGGTGTCTTCCGAGAAGTCCTCGTGCCCCGGCGTGTCCAGCAGGTTGAACATCTTGCCGTCGTGCTCGAACGTCATCACCGACGCCGAGACCGAGATGCCGCGTTCCTTCTCGATCTTCATCCAGTCGGATTGGGTCCGCCGGTTCTCGCCCCGCGCCCGCACCGCGCCCGCCGCGCGGATCGCGCCGCCGGACAGCAGGATGTGCTCCGTCAGCGTCGTTTTACCGGCGTCCGGGTGGGCGATGATGGCGAAGGTCCGGCGACGGCCGGCTTCTTCGGGGAGAGAGAGCTTTGACATTGGACGCGGCACCTAGCGCGGACGGGGCCGAAAGTCACCCGATCACGGGGTTTCGCGGTGGTCGGTCTGTCACCGAAAGTGAATACCCCTTGGCAACGAAGGGATAATGGGATCATTGTTCAGTCAGGCGAGACGGTCCGGTCACGCAATCGGGCCCCGCCTTTGGAAACGAAGGAACGGACATGGCCCTGCATCACCCCATCGACGACCGCCGCCCGGCCCCGCGTGAAGACGGCCCGCACCCGGCGATCTGCCTCGCGCTCGGCTTCGGCGTGATCGCGCTCGGCGCGACCATCGTGCACATCGTCTTCAACAGCCTGGTCTAGGGCCGGGCTCGACGCGCGGGGATCACCCCGCGCGCCGGAGTTCCGCTGAAGGCTCCGGTTGCGAAGGCTCCGGTTCCGCCGGTTCCGGCGGCGGGGCGGAGGCGTCCTGCGCCGCATCGATCTCCTCGCGGCTCAGCGGCGGTTGCCGGTTCTTCGCCCGGTCCATCAGCGTCTGCGCGGCGTCGGTCGCCGGCCCGCCGTGCGGACTGTCGGCCAGAGGCTGCAGCAGGGCGATGGCGGCGTCGAACCGGTCCGCCTGCATCATGGCCGAGGCGAAGCCCAGCCGGATCCCCGGCAGCTGCGGCGCCCGCTCATGGGCCAGCCGCCAGGTCAGCAGATCATTCTCGGTCGGGTAGCCCGCCGCCGTCTCCCGCACCTGGGCCAGCATGTAGAGAGTGTAGTACTGCTCCGGATCGGCGGCGTAGGCCCGGCGCAGATAGCCCTGGGCCTGCACCAGATGGCGGGTGCGATCGTCCGCCTCGTCATGCGCCAGCGCCGTGTAGCGGCTGGCCATCAACTGCAGCGCCTCGACATTCTCCGGTTCGATCTCCAGCAGGCGGGTCAGCACCGCCTCGCCCTCGGCCGGATCGCCGAAATGCAGCTCGGCATGCCCCAGTTGCAGCAGGGCGAAGGGATCGTTCGGGTGCCGCGCCGCGCGCTGGCGGACCAGGGCGGCGGTGGCGGCCCGCTCCCCGTCCGGCACGCCGACCTTCAGGCGCTGGCCCAGCAACAGCAGGTCGTCGGCGGACGGCGGCAGGGTGGTGATGACGACCTCGGGATCGGCCCGCTCCACATTATAGACGGCCACCCGCAGGGCGCCGCGCGTGTAGTTGCTCAGCTGGCGGCGCAGTTCGCCCAAGGTCATGCCGGTGGCGTCCTGCATGGCCACGACCGGATCGACGCCCGCGCCCACCGCCGCGATATAGGTCTGCAACTGGCCCCGGCGCGCGTCATCGCTCATGAACCAGTGGGTCAGCAGCCAGGCGACCGGATAGTAGGTGTCGCGGTGGGCGCTGCGGGTGATCTCGCCCGGCCGCTTGGACAGCAGTTCCTCCAGCGGGATCCACGAGGCGTTGACCAGCCA
>JAVHYH010000106.1:0-9061 GCA_031119155.1 Brevundimonas sp. | reverse complement strand
AAGCCGCCGATGCGGATGGTGGTCTGGCCGACCTCGGTGGTCATGAAATACTCGGCCAGCCCCTCGATCAGCCAGCCCGGCATCTGCCCGGCCGATCCGTGCTGGAAGCTGAAGTGGTGGAAATACTCATGCAGGAGAAAATGCATCTCCTGATCGCGGATGGCGGTGGCGAAGATGCCTTCGGTGGCCGGGCTGTAGAAGCCGGCGACGGTGTCCGGCAGGTTCGGCCGGATCTCGCGCAAACCCGCCCGGCCCGACACCATGTAGATCGGCAGCTTGCGATAGGGCGGTTCGTCCAGCGCCAGTCCCATGCGGGCGCGCAGGATGTAGTCGTACAGCTCCAGCGTCCGCGCCTGCCTGCGCAGGACGGACTCGCTGCTCTGGGAATAGATGACGAAATTCGCGGTCTCGGCCCGGCGCCATTCGGCCTGCGCCGGGGTGACGGCCAGCAACAGCAGGCCCACAGCCGCAAGCGCGGCTCTCCACAGCATCGTCATGTCCACGTATTCCCCCGTTCGACGGACGCCACCTTAGGGGGCGTGTCCGGCGGGGTTCAAGCGAAGATCATGTTACGCGGCGAGGCGCATCCACACCGCCTTGTCGGCGGCGACAGCGTCCAGCTTGCCCTTGGTGGCGCGGTTCTGCAGCTGGCGCATGACCGGGGTCGGCAGGGCGCAGAACTGCGGCTCGACCAGATCGGGATTGCAGCCCGCTTCCGGCGCGGCGAACAGGGCGGCGTTCACGTCGGGCGAGCGGTCGTGGATCAGCCAGGCCAGCCGGCGCGCGCGCTGCGGGTCGTTGTGGTGCAGCAGCGGGTCCTCGGCGAACAGCTCGCAGCCCAGTTCCAGCACATAGTCCAGTTCCAGCGCTTCGAAACGGCGCGCATCGCCGGCCGTGACCGGGCAGGCCTCGTCCAGATCGAAAACGACGTCGTTCAGAAGAAACAGCATCCGGAAACACCCACCATCACATCGGGCTCGTTCGGCCCGTTGAAGATGACCCTAGAGCGGGGCGCTTGAGGTTCCGTGTGCGAACGCGGTTAAGGATTTGCGACGATCCCGACCGGCGTTAACCGGTCGGTCGCCATGTTCGGTTTCAGCCGGCCGTCCAGGCCGGAACCTCGGCGCCGCCAAGGGTGAAGCGTTGCACCATCGGGGTGAACAGGGTGGTCGGATAGGTCGCAACCGGCGCGCTGGCCGCGTCCAGGCGACGGCGCTGGTCGGGGCTCAGGACGACCTCCAGCGCGGCGACATTGTCCGCGACCTGCGCGGGACGGCTCGCGCCGATCAGGATGGAGCCGACGCCGGGGCGCCCCGCCAGCCAGTTCAGCGCGACCTGGGCCGGCGTCGCTCCGACCTCCTCGGCGATGGCCTTGACCGTATCCAGCACGTCCCAGTTCCGTTCCGTGAACTTGCTGTCGCCAAACGGATTGGCGCCGGACAGGCGGGCGTCGCCGGCTTTCCCGTCATCTGGTGCGCCGTCCGGCAGGGCGGGGCCACGCTGTCCGGCGACGTTGGCCGGATCGTCGCGGCGATATTTGCCGCTCAGGAAGCCGCCGCCCAGCGGGCTCCACGGCTGCAGGCCCATGCCCAGCTCGGCGGCCATGCGGACGTGCTCGTTCTCGATGCCGCGCTCGACCAGCGAATATTCAAACTGCAGGGCGACCGGGCCGGGCAGGCCGCGCGCCTGCGCCAGCGTCGCCATCCGCGCCGCATACCAGGCGGGGACGTTGGACAGGCCATAGTAGCGGACCTTCCCCGCACGCACGAGGTTGACCAACGTCTCCAGCATTTCCTCGACCGGGGTGACCTGATCCCAGACGTGGGCCCAGTACAGGTCGATGTGATCCGTCCCCAGCCGCTTCAGCGAGCCGTTCAGGGCGTCGTGGACATGCTTGGCGCCGTTGCCGCCCGAATGAGGATGGTCGCCCGTCCCGAAGCCGGACTTGGTGGCGATGACGATCCGGTCGCGCAGGCCGCGATCCGCGACGAAACGGCCGACCAGTCGCTCGCTCTCGCCGCCCGAATAGACATCTGCGGTGTCGATGAAATTGCCGCCCGCCTCGACATAGGCGTCGAAGATGGCGCGCGAGCCGTCCTCATCGGCGCCCCAGCGGCGCGTGCCGAAGGTCATGGCGCCGAGCGCCATCGGGCTGACGATCAGGCCCGAGCGGCCGAGGGTGCGGTAGTCGGTGAGAGGCATGGGAAGGCTCCTGTCTCGTGTGGGCAACAGAAGTTGGACAGTCGAAGCCTTGAGCGTTAGTGCCGGTATGTCTCCAAGCCTTTTGAGCAAGGCTCATCAATGGATCGCGATACCTGGAACGACCTGTCGGTCTTCGCCGCCATCGTGGACGCGGGCGGCTTCACCGCCGCCGGCGTGCGGCTGGGCCTCACCGCCTCGGCGTTGAGCCATCGCATGCGGGCCATGGAGACCCGGATGGGGGTGCGCCTGCTGCATCGTACGACCCGCAGCGTGGCTGCGACCGAGGCGGGGGAGCGGCTGCTGGCCAGCCTTCGCCCGGCCATGAGCGGGATCGAGGAAGCGCTGAACGCGCTGGAGACGGACCGCGTCCGCCCCGCCGGTCGGGTCCGGGTCTCGGCCCATCGCGCCGCCGCCTTCCAGCTCGTGCTGCCGCGACTGCCCGCGTTCACCGAGGCCTGGCCCGAGATCAGCGTCGAACTGGTGGTGGATGACGGGCTGGTCGACATCGTCAGCGGCGGCTTCGACGCCGGCATCCGCCGCGCGCCCGCGCTTGAGCAGGACATGGTCTCGGTGCGGCTGGATCAGGGCGAGGGGCTGCGGATGGTCGCTTCGCCGGACTATCTGCGCGCGATGGGACAGCCCCGGACCCCCGCCGATCTGGCCCGGCACCGGTGCCTGAACTACCGCTTCGCCTCGGGCGCCATCTATCGCTGGACCTTCGAGTACGACGGCCAGACCACCACGATGCAGACGCCGTTGGGCCTGATCACCAACGACATGGACGTGCTGCGCGAAGGCGCGCTGGCGGGGCTGGGCATCGCCTGCGTGGTCGAGGCCCTGGCCGCGCCCCACATCGCGGCGGGGCGGCTGGTCAGCGTGCTGGACGACTGGCGCCCGCGCCTGCCCCCCAACTATCTCTATTACGCCGGTCGCCGGAACCCGCCGCCGGCGCTGCGGGTCTTCATCGACGCGATGAAGGCGCCGCTCCCCTAGCCCGCCACCCTCTCCGTGATGAAATGCCGGCCCTCGCGGTCCTCGATCTCGACGATCCAGAGGTCGGGGTCGTACTTCACCTGCCGCTGCAGATAGTCGTCCAGCTCGCTTTCGAACTCGCTCTCGACCGGCTGCATCCACAGGCGTTCGCCGTCGGGGCCGAAGGCTTCGCTATAAAGTCGGGCGCGGCGTTCGGCGGTGTTGAACACCTTGACGATCACCGTGCCGGCGCGCGCGTCGCCCTTGCGCGCGACCGTGGCGAAGCCGCCGCTGATCTCGGCGCGGCGGATCAGGGCCGCGACCCAGACATCACTCGATAGAAGCAATTCGCTAACCCTGCTCGGACACCGGACCTGAACGCTCGATGCGTAGGGTGCGGCCCATGACGATACGGCAGAACGCCCCGAAGACCCAAGCGCGAGTGCTCGCCGGCCTGATGGTCGCCGCGACCCTGTTCGCGCCGGGCGCGGCGGTCGGCAATCCGTCCGGGACCTATTACGAGCGCGCCTTCGTGGTCGCCGCCGACAGCCGCTGCAACCTGTTCGAGCCCCAGGTCGGGCGCGCCCTGGCCGCCGCCAAGGCGCAGGCGCGCGGCGCCGCCCTTCGCTCCGGCGTGGCCGCCGCCGACCTGACCGAGACCGGCTGGCGCGCCCGCGCCCGCGCCGACGCCGTGGCCTGTGGCGACCCGCAGCTGGCGGTGGTCAAGGATCGCGTCGACGGCGCCTTCTCCGGCTGGGTGCGCATGCCGCGCATGACCTTCCCCGGCGACCGCTACGACTGGGTCGCCAACCGCGCCGCCTACAGCCGCGCGACCTGGCGGCTGCAGCAGGCGTCGATGATCGGATCGTCGCCGGTGACCTTCGGCTACGCCGGAACCGGCGATGAGGCGGCCCTGACCGCCGTGGTCAGCTGGTACGGCAATCCGCGCCCGACCTCGGCCCGTCTGGTCTTCCGCGATCCCGCCAAGGCGCCGCGTCCCTGGCTGGCGGGCGACAATCTGGTCCCGGCCTCGGCCCGCGCCAGCCTGTGGGCCTCGGGCGTCTCGGCCGCCGAGCCGACCTTGCTGTCCGAGGGCAAGCGGGCGGGCGACGCCTGGACCTTCGCGGCCTTCGCGGCGGATGCGCTGGAACAGCTGGACCCGCGCGAAGCCTTCGCCCTGGAGTTCCACTTCCGCGACGGCAGCGTGGCCAGTGTCCCGTTCGAGGCGGGCGACTTCGCCGCCGGCCGGGCCTTCATCGCGATGGGCGTGGTCTAGGGCTTCAGCCCCCGTTGGCCACCGGCAGCTGGATGATCTCGGCGCCGCCTTCCGGGGCGGGGGCGCGGGCGACCAGCGCCACCGGCATCCGCACCGTCACCGCCGTGCCCTCGCCCAGGGTGCTCTCGATGCTCATGCGGCCGCCGTGCAGTTCGGTGAAGGCGCGCACCAGCGACAGGCCCAGACCCGTGCCCTGACGGCGCTGTTCCGGCGCTCCGGCCTGCTCGAACGGGCGGCCCAGCCGCTGCACGTCTTCCGGCGCGATGCCGACGCCCGTGTCGGCGACGATGATCTCCAGATAGGGCCCGATCACATCGGTGGTCACGGTCACGGCGCCGCCCTCGGGCGTGAATTTCACCGCATTGGACAGCAGGTTCAGCGCGATCTGCTTCAGGGCGCGTCGGTCGGCGGAGACCTCCATCGCGTCCGGCGACAGCACGCCGGACAGGCTGACGCCCTTTTCGTCGGCGGTGACGCGGACCAGCGCCATCGCGTCGGAAATCACCTCGCGCGCGTCGAATTTCTCGACCGCCAGCGTATAGCGCTCGGCCTCGATCTTGGAGACGTCCAGCAGGTCGTTGATCAGGTCCAGCAGGTGACCGCCCGCCTGATGGATGTTGTCGGCGTATTCGGCGTAGCGATCCGGGATTGGGCCGAACAGGCGCTGGCGCATGATGTCCGAGAAGCCCAGCACGGCGTTCAGCGGCGTGCGCAGCTCGTGGCTCATATTGGCCAGGAAGCGGGTCTTGCCGCGCTCGCGCGCTTCGGCCTCGTTGCGGGCGACCTCCAGCCCCAGCTCGCGGGCGTACTGGGCGGTGGCGTCGAAGGTCTGGGCGATCAGGCGCGGGCCTGCGGGATCGTCCAGTCGGCGCAGCACCAGCTGCACCCGGCGGTCCAGCGCCAGACGCGGGGCAAGCGTCGCGGCGCCCTCATGGCCGTTCAGCGCCCGGTCCATGGCGGCCAGCAGGCGGGGGCGATCCGGCGCGTG
This sequence comes from Brevundimonas sp., assembly GCA_031119155.1. Taxonomy (GTDB): domain Bacteria; phylum Pseudomonadota; class Alphaproteobacteria; order Caulobacterales; family Caulobacteraceae; genus Brevundimonas. Next base: position 3,623 of record JAVHYH010000106.1, on the reverse strand, counting down.
GATGGCGGCGACGAGCCCCTGTTCGAACAGCGGATCGACCGGCAGGGAGGCGGGCGGCGCGCCATAGGCGGCCAGCACCCGGCCGGACGGCTCGAGGATCAGGGTCAGGCCGGGCTGGGCCGCCATCAGGGCCTCGACCCGGCGCACCTCGGCCTCGGCGGAGGCCATGCGGCGCTCCCGCTGGCGCCAGGACAGGCGCACGGCCAGCGCCGCCGCCGCCGCGGTCAGCACCGCCGACAGGGCGGCCAGCGCGGGCAGGTGGGGACCGGCGCCGCCCATCATCAGGCTGGTGGCCAGACCGCCGACCGCCGCCACGCCGACGCCCAGGGCGCCGGTCTGCACCAGACGGGGCGCGCCCAAGGCGATGCCCGCCGCCAGCGGCAGGAAGACGAAGCCGGCCAGCGGGCCGGTCAGGCCGCCCGACAGGGCCGCCGTGGTCAGCGCCGCCATGCCCCATACGCCCATCAGGATCATCCGGTCGCGGAAGGCGTCATGCTTGATCAGGTTCAGGCCGATCAGGCCCGGCACCACCATCGCCAGCACGCTGTAGAAGACGGGACCGTCCACGCCGCCGATCCAGCGGGCGCCGAACGCCAGCAGGGCCGCGGCCAGCGCCCAGCCTGCATGCCAGGCGGCCAGCGCCGCGCGATCACCGGCCCCGGCGCGGGCGGCGCTTTGCGTCGGCTCTGATCGGGGGAGGGCGTTCAAGGGGGCGGCGAAGTCGGGAATGGCGAGAATAGGGAAGGCCAGCCTAGCCGCCCGGCTGAGTCGTCCAAAGCGCACACCCCCCACAGGCGACTGCCGCAAGGCCGCTCACGGACGATTTCCGGGGATGGACCGGGCGGTTGTCGTTAACGCCCGGTCGGCCTATCTGGCGGCCATGAGCACTCCGCCCCCCATCGACGCCGTCCTCGCCGAACTGGTCGAGGAGTTCGACCTGCTCGGCGACTGGGAAGGCCGGATCGAATACGTCATTGATCTGGGCAAGGATCTGGAGCCCCTGCCGGAGGCGGATCGCATCGAGGCCAACAAGGTGCCGGGCTGCGCGGCGCAGGTCTGGCTGGCCTCGGGCCGCGAGGGCGACCGGCTGACCTTCCGGGCCGACAGCGACAGCGCGCTCAGCAAGGGCAATATCGCCCTGCTGCTGCGACTGTACTCGAACCGGACGCCGGAGGAGATCCTGGGCTTCGACGCCCGCGCGGCGCTGGACCGGCTGGGCCTGCCCTCCGCCCTGACCCGCCAGCGGGCCAACGGCCTGAACAGCATGGTCGGCCGCATCCGGGACGCGGCCGCGGCGGGCTAAGGCCTGAGAGGGCTCAGTCGCCCCCGCCGACTACCATGCCGCCGCTGCCGACGCGCGCGGTAGGGCAGGTCGAGCTGCCCGTTTCGCAGTCCAGCGGCGCGCGCCGGTCGATATAGTTGTCGAACCAGCGTCGCGACTGCTCGCGATGATATTCGGCGACCTCCGCCCGCTCGCAGACGCGGCGCACCCGGTTCGAACCGAGCACCGGCTCGCGACGGCAGACGATCTCGCCGCCGCTGTTCGAGCCGGCAGGCGTCGCGGCGGTCGTGGTCGTGGCGGCGGGAGCCGATGCGGCGGCCGACGGAGCCGGCGCGTCCTGGCCGAGCAGCGCGAGGGCGAGAACGAGCACAACAGACATGGAAACCTCCCCAGAGGCGTCGGCGAATACCGGCGTGTCTGGAAGTAGGGATATCTGAGGTTGTCGAGTCAAGCCAGACTCGCAGGCCCGTCCCTCGCCGACGGGGCGTCACCCCAGCCTGTAATGCCGGGCCAGAGCCGCCAGCCCGGCCTGCAGGATCGCCCGGGCGGTCCGGCGTCTCAGGCCCAGCGTCTGTTCGGTCGACTGCAGGGACAGGCCGTGAAGACAGACCCGCTCGACGACGGCGCGCGCCGGTCCGCAGGCGGTCAGCGCGGCCCGGATCCGACCGGCGGCGTCCAGCGCCCGGTCGTGACCTGCACCGCCCCGGCCGCTGCCCCTGCCGCCGCCCCGCCCGGTGCGCGGCAGGGCGTCCCACTGCAGGGTGACGGCGCCGCCCTGCATCAGGGCCTCTGCATCCAGCGCCAGCCGACCGGCGGCGGCGACCTCGGCGCGGGTCAGGCCGGGGCGGCCGTTCGCCCCGATCCGGGCGGCCAGCCAGATGACCGGCGAGGCGCCCACGTTGGCGACCCGCGCCTCGCTCTGTCCGTCCGGCAACATCACCGTCCGAACCCCTTCGGTCACGCCCGGACGCCCCGCGGGCGGCGCGGAGGGCAGGGCGGCCGGCGCCTGCCGCGCCACCCAGCCTCCGCCGGGGCGGGTTCGCAGGCCCGGCGTAAGGGTCAGCGCCCTGAAGCTCGTCTCGTCCAACGTCAGCATGATCCGCGCCCGCCGGTCGCGCCCGGTCCGCAGCGCATAGCCGTCCCCCTTCGCCTCCAGCCAGCTGTCCGGCAGGGCCAGAAGCCGCCGCGCCCGCTCCATCTCATGGCTCCCGCTCATGCCGGCAGCTCCACGCGCGGCGTGTCCAGGATATCGCGCACCGACCGCTCCAGCCGGTTCAGCAGGTCGTCCAGCCAGGGCCGGTCCCGCTCATCCTCGGCCCAGCGACAGGCCTGCGCCGCCGTCGCCCTGTTCATGCCGAAGGCGTGGCCGACCCGCTCGATCGGCCAGCCATAGGTCACATGCGCCAGATACATGGCCAGCCATCGGGCGCGACAGGCCTGGCCGCCCCGGCGCACGCCCCTGTTGATCTGGTCCACCGGCACGCCGGTCGCCGCCGCCACGATCTGCAGCGCCAGCCCGGCTCTCAGTCGGTCGCCGCCCGAGGCGGGCGCCCGGTAAGGATCGTTCATCTCCTGCTCTCCTCATCACCCTCTCACCGGTCCTGATCGCCGGCTTCGATGTAGGATTATATTCCTGCCATGCGTCGTTATTGGTCGCATGGGTCAGGCGGGGCAGGGGATTCCGGAAAAATTCGCGTCGCTTGACTCAGGGACTCTCGACGCCGATTCGCAAATCAGCCTAGATTCGCCGTTAACCAATCGCGTTAACCCTTCTTAAGGTTTTGAGGGGTTAACACTCGAACAAGGTTACCCGGAAACGGGTTCTAAACATCTACTGCCAAGCTCTGCCTGGAGGGGCAATCATGCGCGTCCTGCTTATCGAAGATGACCACGCGACCGCGCAGAGCATCGAGCTTATGCTGAAGTCGGAAGGCTTCAACGTCTACACGACGGACCTCGGCGAAGAGGGCATCGATCTCGGCAAGATCTATGACTACGACCTGATCCTTCTCGACCTGAACCTGCCGGACATGAACGGCCTGGAAGTCCTGCGCCAGCTGCGCGTCGGCAAGGTCAACACGCCGGTGATGATCCTGTCGGGCACCTCGGAGATCGAGACCAAGGTCAAGACCTTCGGCGGCGGCGCCGACGACTACATGACCAAGCCCTTCCACAAGGACGAGCTGATCGCGCGGACCCACGCCGTGGTCCGTCGTTCGAAGGGTCACGCCCAGGCGATCATCCACACCGGCGAGATCGCCGTGAACCTGGACGCCAAGACGGTCGAGGTGAACGGTCACCGCGTCCACCTGACGGGCAAGGAATACCAGATGCTGGAGCT
>JAVHYH010000105.1 GCA_031119155.1 Brevundimonas sp. | reverse complement strand
ACAGGATGGCCATGGTGAAGCGCAGCGGGTCGGCGCCCAGCTCGTCGATGATGCCGAGGGGGTCGATGACGTTCCCCTTGGACTTGCTCATCTTCTGGCCCTTCTCGTCGCGAACCAGGCCATTGATGATGACCCGCTTGAACGGAACCTCATCCATGAAGTGAAGTCCCATCATCATCATCCGGGCGACCCAGAAGAAGATGATGTCGGCGGCGGTGACCAGATCGCTGGTCGGATAGAAGCGTTCGAGGTCCTCGGTCTTGTCCGGCCAGCCCATGGTCGAGAACGGCCACAGGGCCGAGCTGAACCAGGTGTCGAGGACGTCCTCGTCCTGGGTCAGGGGCTTGTTGCCGGCCTGCGCCCGGGCTTCCGCCTCGGTTTCGGCGACGTAGATGTTCCCATCGTTGTCGTACCAGGCCGGGATGCGGTGGCCCCACCAGAGCTGGCGGCTGATGCACCAGGGCTCGATGTTGCGGAGCCATTCGAAATAGATCTTCGAATAGCTGGCCGGTTCGAAGACGGTGTCGCCCTGCTCCACCGCCTTGATGGCCGGCTGGGCGAGCGTGTGAGCGTCAACGTACCACTGGTCCGTCAGCCAGGGCTCGATGACGACGCCCGAGCGGTCGCCGTGCGGGACGGCGTGCTTCGTCTTCTCGATGTCCTTGAGCCAGCCGTCTTCCTCGGCGCGGGCGACGATGGCCTTGCGCGCGGCGAAGCGGTCCATGCCTTCGAACTCGGCGGGAACGTCCGGCGTGTCGGCGGCGGTGATGCGGGCCAGGGAGTCCATGACGTTCAGCGTCGCCAGCCCGGCGCGCTTGCCGACCTGGAAGTCGTTGAAGTCGTGCGCCGGGGTGATCTTCACCGCGCCCGAGCCCTTGGTCGGATCGGCATAGTCGTCGGCGACGATGGGGATGCGACGGCCGACGATGGGCAGGGTCACGAACTTGCCGACCAGACCGGCATAGCGGGCGTCGTCCGGGTGCACGGCGACGCCGGTGTCGCCCAGCATGGTCTCCGGGCGGGTGGTGGCGACGACGATGTAGTCGCGGCTCTCGAACTCCGTGGCCTTGCCCTCGTCATCGAAGGCGACCGGGTGCTCATAGGTGACGCCGTCCGCCAGCGGATAGGCGAAATGCCAGTAGGCGCCGTCGACCTCCTTCTGCTCGACCTCGAGGTCCGAGATGGCGGTCTGGAAATGTGGATCCCAGTTCACCAGACGCTTGTCGCGGTAGATCAGGCCGTCCTTGTGCAGCTGGACGAAGACCTTGCGGACGGCGGCGTTCAGGCCCTCGTCGAGGGTGAAGCGTTCGCGCGACCAGTCGCAGGACGAGCCCAGGCGACGCAGCTGGCGGACGATGGTGCCGCCCGACTCGGCCTTCCATTCCCAGACCTTGTCGACGAAGGCCTCCCGGCCCATCTCGCGCCGCCCGGCGTTCCCGGCGGCGGCCAACTGGCGCTCGACGACCATCTGGGTGGCGATGCCCGCGTGGTCCGTGCCCGGCAGCCAGAGGACGGCCTTACCCTTCATCCGGTGATAGCGGGCCAGGATGTCCTGCAGGGTGTTGTTCAGCGCGTGGCCGATGTGCAGCGACCCCGTCACGTTCGGCGGCGGAATGACGATCGAATAGGCGTCGGCTGCGCCGTCGGTCGCGCTGGCGGCGCGGGGCGCGAACAGGCCGCTGTCCTCCCACTGGGCGTACAGGCGGGGTTCGGCGGATTTCGGATCGAAGGTCTTGTCGAGCATGGGGAGGTCTTTGAGCAGAAAAGCGAAAGGGCGGCCCCGCCGGAGCCGCCCTGGAATGATCTAGTGAAGATCGGTGCGCAGGTGAAGGCTAGCCGGCCGAGCGGGCGATGCGTTCGACTTCCTTGCGTACCTGGGCCTCGACGATTCCCGGCAGGTTGGCGTCGAGCCATTCCTTGAGCAGCGGGCGCAGCATTTCGGCGACCATGGCCTCGACGCTGTTGCCGCTGATGAAGTTGAGGTCCGGTCCGCCGGCGGGCGCGGGCGACGCCGGCTTCTGGAAGCTGGCGGCCAGACCGGCGAAGGCCGAGGCGGCGCTGGCGGCGGCGCTTTCGCCGACGAGCGAGTCGTAGCCGGTCGTCGGAACCGACGGATGTTCCGGGGTGTGGACCTCCGACGGCGGGGCGAAGACCGACTCGCTGACCGGCTCGGCCGGGAAAGGCTCGGGCTCGGCGGCCGACACGTCCAGATCGCCGATGCTTTCGGCCGGCGCTTCATAGGTCTCCGTCAGTTCGAGGACGTCGTCCTCGACCGCTTCGGGTTCCGGTTCAGGGGCAGGCGCGGGAGCGGCGGCTTCGACAACCGGAGCCGGCTCGGGCTCGGGAGCCGGTGCGGGCGCAGGCGCGGGTTCCGGCGCAGCAGCGGCAGGCGCGGCGGCGGTTTCGGCCGGCGCGTCATCCTCGGAGATGATCCGGCGGATCGACGCCAGGATTTCCTCCATCGTCGGTTCCTGGGCGGTCTGGTCGGTCATGTCGAAATCCCGGGCGAACGCATGTGCGTGCGGACTGAACGAATTGCGGATGGGGAGAGGCGGGCCCCTCCCCACGGAAATGTCGTCGCATCAACGCCCGTCGGAATCAACGGGCGTTTTTCCCCAAACGGGCGAGCGGCTGAAATCAGTTGCGCGGGGCGGTCCGCACGACCTCCGACTTCAGCTGGGCGTCGACCGGGGCGTCTTCGGCGTCGGCGGCCGGGACGATCGGCGGCGCGGCGACGCGGTCGATGGTCTCCAGCACGCCGTCCCACGGCAGGGCGCCGCGGTTGCGGACGCGGTTGTAGTTGGCGGCCGGGTCGTAGACTTCGAGGGTCGGATCCAGATCCGGGCCTTCCAGCTTGCCCATGGCGGCGAGCAGATTGGCCTGGGCCACGTATTCGTTGCGACGGGCGCTGGCCAGGGTGACCTCGGCGTTGCGCAGTTCCAGCTCCTGGTTCAGCACGTCCAGGGTGGTGCGCAGGCCGACCTGGGCCTCCTGACGCACGCCCTCGGCGGCGACGGTGGCGGCGCGAACCGCTTCCTGACCGGCCTGTAGGGTCGAGCGGGCCGAGATCGACTGGGCATAGGCCGAGCTGACCGCCTGCAGGGTGTTGCGGCGCTCGCCCTCGACCGCGATCTGGGCGGCGTTGGCGCGTTCCAGCGCCTGGGCGACGCGCGACGAGTTCAGGCCGCCAGTGAACAGCGGCACCGACAGGGTAGCGCCGGCGGTCAGGCGGGTGTTGTCGGCGATGTCGCCGAAGCGGTCGAAGTCGGTGTTCGCCCCGCCGTAGCTGGCGGTGGCGCGCAGGGACGGCAGATACTCGGCCTTGGCGGCGGCGACATTGGCCTCGGCGGCCTGCAGGTCATAGCCGGCGGCGCGGATGGCGGGGTTGTCGACCAGGGCGACGTCCAGCGCATTGTCGAAATCGGCCGGCACGCCCGGCAGGACCGGCATGGGGGCCAGATCGCCGGGGCTCTGGCCGACGACGGCGGCATAGGCGGCGCGCGACACGGACAGCTGGGCGCGGGCGTTGGCCAGATCGGCCTCGGACTGGGCCAGACGGGCTTCGGACTGGGCGACGTCGGTGCGGGTGATCTCGCCGACCTCGAAACGGGCGGTCGATTCGTCGAGCTGGCGACGCAGGACGCCGAGGTTGGCCTCGCGGATGCGCAGGATTTCGCCGTCGCGAATCACATCGGCATAGGACTGGATCACCAGGGCCAGAACCGACTGTTCGGTGTCGCGCAGGTTCTCGCGTCCGGCGAGGATCTGGGCGTCGGCGGCGGTGATCGAATGGCCGACGCGACCGCCGGTCCACAGGTTCTGGCTGACGCCGACCGAGGCGGCGGCGCTGTCGCTGTCACGGTCGATGGGGGCGTCGCTGTAGTCGCGGGCGTAGCTGCCGCTGACCGTCAGATCGAGAGTCGGGCGCAGGCCGGCGCGGGCCTGAACAATGCTTTCGTCCAGCGCACGCTGGTTGGCGCGCTGGGCCAGCAGCGACGGGTTGGTGCGATAGGCCAGGGCGATCGCTTCCTGCAGCGTCTCGGCCCAGGCCGGCGCGCTGATGCCCGTAACCATGGCGATGACGGCGACGGAGGTAAGCGCGCGCGAGCGGTTCAGCATGATTGTTCCTGCCTGGCGCGGACATCGCGCCCTTCGTATCCCATGGCCTGATGCGGGACGGATCAGCCCCGCGCCAGTTAAGTTTTTTTCACGCACGAGGTCGGTCGCTCCGTCGGAGCGGCGCCCTCAGAGCGCGAAGGTGGGCTCCGGCGCCAGTTCCGCAAGCACCGGCGGGGCGGCGTCGAACAGTTCACGGCGCGAAACGCCCTGCTCGCCCCGCACATAGAGGACCGCCTTGCCGGCCGGGCCGGTGCGCTCGACCACGGCCAGACGGCCGCCGATCGACAGGGCCTGCAGCCAGGCTTCGGGACGGCCGGGCACGGCGGCCTCGGACACGATGACGTCGTAGCCCTCGCCCGTCGGAACCGAGAGCGGCGCGACCACGGCGGCGACGCCGGCGTCGGCCAGGGCCGGGCCGACGACCTCGAACACGGCGGCGTCCGATTCCTGGGCGGTGACGTTCAGGCCCATCTGCGCCAGGGTGGCGGCGGCATAGGGGCCGGCGATGGACAGGGCGCGCTCACCGTCCCTGGCGCCGACGGCCATCAGAAGCTTGGACAGGTCGCGGGCCAGCATCAGGCGGCGACCGGCGGCGATTTCGGGCTCGACCTCGGCATAGGCGGAGAAGGCGCGGTCGGCCGGAAGGAAGCGTTCACGCGGCACCGCCAGCAGCGCCGCCTGCAGCGCGCGGTCGGTGACGTCATTCACCCGAACCTGGCTGTCGACCATGACCTTGCGTGCTGCGGTGAAATCCATCTTGAAAGAATCCTGCTGAAATCTGGCGCGCTTATAGGTCTGTGCGTTGCAGCGGACAATCCGATCTGATAGCGAACCCGCCTCGCGATGGACGGCCTGGTTTCTCCAGGGCTCTCGGCCTGATGGCGGAGTGGTTACGCAGCGGACTGCAAATCCGTGTACGCCGGTTCGATTCCGGCTCAGGCCTCCATCGCGAGAATTTCCCTTATCAAGGCGGCGTTGTTCGGGCGGCACGATTGCGCGCACCGCCTTTCGCCGGGCTTTCCTTCAGGGATTTCCGCGTGTTCAGGCGATGGGGGCCGTGATCCAGCCGATGGCTGAGGCCGCGCCGACTGCGGCGGCGACCACGGCGACGGCGATGCCGACGCGCGCGTTGCGGTGAACAAATACGAGAATGCCGCCAACCATACGCCTACCCTCCCCGGACGCCGCCAGAGCGACACAGCTCCGGCGGTTCAGCAAGGTGTATGAATCGTTAATCGCGATTTGGTGATCGTTTTACGCCCGACGCGCGAAATGATGCAGGGCCACTGCACCCGCCACGGCGACATTGAGGGAATCGAAGCCGCCGGACATGCGAATCCCGACCGGCTCGCAGCGCGCGATGATCTGCGAATCGAGTCCCGGCCCTTCCGGCCCCAGCACGATGGCGGTCCGGCCGCCGACCGGCGCCTGATCCAGCGTCATCGTCGCCGAGGGGGTCATGGCGAGCACACGGAAGCCCGAGGCCTTCAGGGTCTCGATCGCCGCGACGGGATCCAGCCCGGTGACCATCGGCGTGCGCAGCACGGCCCCGACCGAGACCCGGATGGCCTTGCGGTAGAAGGGATCGCAGCAACGGGCGTCCAGAAGCACCGCCTCCGCCCCGAAGGCCGCCGCATTGCGGAAGATGCCGCCCATGTTGTCGTGGTTGCCGATTCCGCAGGCGAGCACGACCAGGGCGTCGTCGCCGAGGCCGTCGATGACGTCCGGCAAGGCGGGCACAGGCGGCTTCTCGCCCAGCGCCAGTATGCCCCGGTGCAGCGGAAAGCCGGCGATGGCGTCCAGCACCCCCTGCCCCGCCACATAGACCGGCACATCATCCGCCAGCCCCTGCAGCGCGTCCGCCAGCCCCTCGACCCGGTTCTCGGCCAGCAGCACCACGCGGGGACGGCACAGGGCATGGGCGGAGGTCAGGACGCGCAGCACCACCTCCCCCTCGGCCACGAACAGGCCCTGACGCCCGGTCAGGTCTCTTTCGCGGATGTCGCGGAAGCCCGCGATCCGGGGGTCATCGGGGTTTTCGATGCGGAAGTTTTTCAAAGTCCGACATTTCCTGTTGCCTACATTCGATTCCCGTTGCTATAGCGCCCGCCTTCCCGAGCGAAACCTGTTCCGCAGTAGCTCAGTGGTAGAGCAGCCGACTGTTAATCGGCTGGTCGTAGGTTCGAATCCTACCTGCGGAGCCATTCGCCCGATCCTTCCCACGGCATGTGTCGTCGGGAAGTGGGCGTCCCGGACAATCCAGCCTTCAGACGTCACGTCGCGACGCGTTTTCTTGCGCCCGGCGTAAGGCTTCGACCGGCGCGTGGCGTCCTGATCCGGAGCGCCGCGCCGCGGCGCGTTGTCGGATCCGCGCCATGAGTTCGTTGCTTCCCCTGACCCGTCCCCGGTCGGCGCCCTGGCCCGAGGTCGAGGTCGCCAACGATCAACGGCCGAAGGTCCGCACCGCGATCCTGATGCCGTCCGGATCGCGATTCTCGGCGGCGTCTCCCAACTCCATGGAAACGGTCGTACGGACTCTGGCGGGGCCGCTGGCGGATCAGGAGGTGCGAATCTTCTGCTGCGAGGGCGCGTCCGACCACGAGATGGAGGGCGTCCACACCCTGCCGGACGGCAAGGACCGCCTGCCGATCCTGCTGGCGGGCCTGCGTGAGTTCAAACCCGAGGTGATCGAGCACCATCAGCAGGTGAAGCAGGCGCTGGCCGTGACCCGCGCCCTGCCCGGCGTGGCGCATCTGCTGTACCGGCACAACGGATTGAAGACGCCCGCGAGCCGGTTCGACGCCTGGCGCTATACCCGGCGGCTGAACCCGCTGGACGGCTTTGTCTTCGTCAGCGAGGCGGAGCGGGATCTTTTCCGGCGCGATTACCCCGGACTGGCCGCCAAGGCGCTGGCGGCGCCGAATCCGATCCATGCGACGCCCTGGCTGGCCTCTCCGGAGCGCCGGGAGCGGGTGATCGCCTTCGCCGGGCGAGCCATGCCCGAAAAGGGCGTGGACGTCCTCTGTGCGGCCCTGCCGGCGGTTCTGGACCGGCATCCGGACTGGCGCGTCGTCCTGATGCTGAACGACTGGAAGGACCATCAGGCCTGGGCGGCGCCGCATGTCGCGCCGCTGGAGCGCTATGGGCAGCGGGTGACGGTGCTGAAGTCGGCCCCGCTGGCCGAGGTGCGCGTCCATATGCGGACCGCCGCCGTCGCCCTGACGCCCTCGGTCTGGGCCGAGCCCTTCTGCCTGGCCGCGGTGGAGGCCCATGCGGCGGGGGCGGCGCTGATCTCGTCCGGTACGGGCGGCCTGCGCGAGGCCAGCGGCGACCACGCCCTTTATCTGGATGAGGTCACGCCCCGCACCATCACCGACGCCATCAACCGCCTGATCGCCGATCCCGAGGGGCGGATCGCCATGGCGCGGGCGGCGCAGGCCTATGTCCTGGCCACCCACACGCCGGAGCGGCGCGCAGCGGGGATCCTGCGAATCCGGCAGGCCGCCGCCGACGCCAAGCGGCAAGAAAAAAGCCCGACGCGAGCGCCGGGCTGAAAAAGTTCGGTGATGGTGGGTGTCCTCGAAGAAGAAGACATCCTCCGATTGATCCGAATTGGTTAACCGTTCGTAAATCAGCCGACCGGCGTCGCATCCGGCAGCCAGGTCCACTGACGGGCGCCGCCCGCGCCGGACCAGCCGACGCGCCAGCCCTGCCCCGCGCGCTCGACCTGGAGCGGTCCGGCGTCCGCGCCGGGGCCGGGCCAGACGAAGGCCCGCTCGCCCACCCGCACCGTTCCGCCGGGTGTCACCGCGCCCAGAAGCACGCTCCAGCGCCCGCCCTCCCCTGAAAGCACCTGAAGCGTATCTCCGCCCGAGGAGACCTCGACCGTCTGGGCGTTGCCGCCGGTCCGGCCCGAGGCCAGCAGGGAACCCGCGTCGCTGTCGATGGCGCCGAGGGTCGGCGCGGGATCCAGTCGGCGGGTCGGTCCACCGGCGCGCAGCACGATGATGGGTCCCCGGCCGCCCTCGATGATCAGCAGGCGATCCGGCGACAGGGCGGCGTCCTGGCCGATCTGGGTCTCGGGCCGAAGCAGCAGGGAGCCGCGCGGCGTGGCCATGCGAATCTCGAATCGGCCCTCGGCATCGGCGGCGGCTGCATAGGCCGCGCCCTCGTCGTTGCGCAGGACCACGCGGGCGCCCGGCTCGGCGCTTCCGGAGAAGATCAGGCTGGCGTCGGCCTGCTGAACCGACAGGATCTGCGGCGGCTGGGTCCAGCCCGTGGTGTTGCCGGCGACGTCGCGCGCGGGACGCTCGGGCTCGGGCATGCAGCCCGCCATGGTCCCCATGAGGGCGACCGTGGCGATGCCGGTGCAGATGGCCCGTTTCATCCTGTCTCTCTCGCAGCTAGGAATACGCCCCCCGATAGCGCGGCGGGGCCGCCGCTGTCTTCCCATTCGATCCCGAGGGTTCATGTCCATCACCATCCAGCCGTTCGACGGCAAGTCCGTCTGCCTGTTCTGCGGCTCCTCTGACCGGTCCGATCCGGCCTACACCGTCGCGGCGCAGGAGTTCGGCGCCCAGACGGCGGCTGCGGGCTGGCGGCTGGTCTATGGCGGCGGCGGCGTGGGCCTGATGGGCGCCTCGGCCCGCTCGGCCCATGAGGCTGGCGGCCGGGTGCTGGGCGTCATGCCGGGCTTCCTGCGCAGCCGCGAGCGCCTGTTCGACGAGGTCGAGACCCTGGTCGTCACCTCGATGCATGAGCGCAAGACCATCATGTACGACCAGTCAGACGCCTTCGTCGTCGCGCCGGGCGGCGTCGGCACGCTGGAGGACGTGATCGAGGTGCTGTCGTGGAAGCGGCTGGACCTGCACCACAAGCCGGTGATCTTCCTCAACATCAATGGCTTCTGGGACACGCTTCTGGCCGCGATTGAAACGGGCATCGACCAGAAGATGACGCCGGACAGCTTCCGTGAGGCCTATAGCGTGGTGAACACGGTCGAGGAGGCCATCGCGCTTATGCAGTCGGCTGACGATCTGCCTCACTTGCAACATGATCTGCGTTAAGTGAACATCGATCAGGTCGCGTGACCGCGTTTCGTTTGGCAACGCGCTCTTGACAGTTTTGAATAACAACGCACACTGAGATGGTGGGTGCGAAAGCGCGCCCGACCTCATCGGAGATCCCCTGTAATGCGCGCCTTCCTCGTCGCCGCGGCCCTGCTGGTCGCCGCCCCCGCCTTCGCTCAATCCGCCGGCACCAGCGCCACCCTGACCGACGCCGCCAAGGCTCCGGCCGGCCGCACCATCATCGACGGCGCCACCTGGCGCTGTGAGGGTGCGTCGTGCACCGCCACGGGCGGTTCCAGCCAGACCGCCACGCGCGCCTGCCGTCGCGTCGTCGCCCGCTTCGGCGCCGTCTCGGCCTTCACCTACAAGGGCACCGCCCTGTCGGCCGAAGAACTGACGGCCTGCAACGCGGCCTGATCGGCCAGCGCGTCGCTGAAAATGAAAAGGCCGCCCTGCGAGGGGCGGCCTTTTTGCTGTCCGGCTTGATCGGGCCGTCTTAAGCCGTCTCGCCCTTCAGGCGCTGCACGATGCGCTCGCGGCCGATCATCGGGGCGATGGCGGCCATGTCAGGGCCGTGGGGCTGGCCGGTGAGGATCAGGCGCAGCGGCATGAACAGAGCCTTGCCCTTGGCGCCGGTCTTTTCCTTCACCGCATTGGTCCAGGTCGGCCACAGGGTCTCGTCCACCGTCTCCGGCAGGACCTCCAGCGCGGCGGCGGCGAAGGCGGCGTCCTCGATCACCGGGGTGACCGGGCCGCGCACGATGGCGGCCAGACCGACGACGTCGGCGAATTTCTGCAGGTTAGGGCGGACCACGGTCCAGAAGGCCTCGCCCAGATCGGCGTCCAGCGCAGCCAGACGCGGCTGCGCGGTCGTGTAGTCCATGGCGTGCAGGGCCTGGGCGTTCAGGCGGTCCAGATCGGCCACGTCGTAGCGGGCGGGCGAACGGCCCATCTTGGAGAAGGCGAAGCTCTCGCCCAGCGCCTGGATGGAGGCGCCGACTTCCAGCGCATCCGAGGTGCCGATCTTGCCGAGATGGCTGGTGATGGCGATGGGCTCATAGCCCTGATCGCGCATGTCGCTGATCGACAGCGAACCCAGACGCTTCGACAGGGCCGAGCCGTCCTCGCCGACCAGCAGCGGCATGTGGGCGAAGCCGGGGACCGTTGCGCCGAGCGCCTCAAAGATCTCGATCTGGGCGCCGGTGTTGGTGACGTGATCCTCGCCCCGGATGATGTGGGTGATGGCCATGTCGATGTCGTCGACGACCGACGGCAGGGTGTAGAGGAACAGGCCGTCCTCGCGGATCAGCACCGGGTCCGACATCGAGGCGGTGTCGACCTCGGCGTGGCCGCGGGCCAGATCTTCCCAGGCGACGCGCTTGCCTTCCAGCTTGAAGCGCCAGTGCGGACGACGACCCTCGGCCTCGTAGGCGGACTTCTCGGCGTCGGTCAGCTCCAGCGCGGCGCGGTCGTAGATCGGCGGCAGGCCGCGCGACAGCTGCACCTTGCGGCGCCGGTCCAGCTCTTCGGAGGTTTCGTAGCAGGCGTAGAGGCGGCCCGACGCCTTCAGGCGCGCGGCGGCTTCCTCATAGCGGTCAAAGCGCCTGGACTGGTTGTCGCGCTCGTCCCAGACCAGACCCAGCCAGGTCAGGTCGTCCTCGATGCCCTGTTCGAACTCGGGCGTGGAGCGCGCCAGGTCGGTGTCGTCGATGCGCAGCACGAACGAACCGCCCTGCCCCTTGGCGAACATCCAGTTCACCAGAGCGGTGCGGACATTGCCGACGTGCAGCTTACCCGT
>JAVHYH010000104.1 GCA_031119155.1 Brevundimonas sp. | reverse complement strand
CCTTCGACTTGGCGGCCTCCTTGGCCAGCCCCAGGCTGTCGCCGACATAGTCGCCGACCCCGTGGAAAATCTCGGGGGTCATGTAGTTGTGGGCCAGGATGACCGCGTCGCGCTCCTTCTTCAGCGCGTTGATCTCGCTGATCAGGGCGGCGTAGCCGGGCCACTCCAGCGGGGTGACGTGGTCCTTGACCTTGTCCCACACCGGCGCGGTCTCCCGCTCCAGTTCCTTCGACAGTCCGAACATGCCGTCCGCCATCGCCATCATCCTTTTGCTCGATCTGAGCAAATCACCGATCCGAGAAACGGCGGCCGGTCCGTGACCCCGCCCGCCGACTTATGCTCACTTTCAGCATAAGCAGGGACAATCTAGGCCGATCCCGGAGGAATGCAAGGGAGGGATTAGGGATTGGGGATTAGGGATTGGGAAGGGCAAACGGCCAGCATAGAGGGCCAAGCTCGGTTCGTGCCGCCCCTAATCCCTAATCCCCAATCCCTAATCCCTTCTCATGCGCCAGCAGCCACCGCTTGCGCTCCAGCCCCCCCGCGTACCCCGTCAGCGTCCCGTTCGCCCCGATCACCCGGTGGCAGGGGACGATCACCGCGATGGGGTTCTGGCCGTTCGCCAGCCCCGCCGCCCGAACCGCCTTGGGCAAGCCGATGGCCGTCGCCAGCTGGCCGTAGGTGCGCGTCTCGCCCGCCGGGATGGCCCGCAGCGCGGCCCAGACCGCCTTCTGGAACACCGTCCCGCCGGTCTTCACAGGCAAGTCGTCCAGCGCCGTCAGGTCGCCGCCGAAATAGGCTTCGACCGCCGACCGCACCGCTGCCGGCGCCCGCCCCTCGACCAGCGTCGCGCCCGGGCTGTGCCGGGCCAGCAGCCGATGCATCCGGTCCTCATAGCCGACGAAGTCCAGCGCCCGCACCGCACCCTCCGGCCCGGTGATCAGCAGCACCTCGCCCACCGGCGTCGTCACGCGATCCAGCGTCAGGGTCTCGGCTTCAGGCGGCTTCGGCATCGTCTCGCTCCATCACATCGTCGGCGTCCACACCGGCCACGGCCAGGTGCAGCGCCCCATAGGCCCGCCACGGACGCCAGCTCTCGGCGCGCGCGGTCAGGCGATCATCCTTCAGGCGGTCATTCGGCGGCTCCACGCCGTCATCGACCCAGTCGCCCGGCAACCTCAGCCCCGGCCGCGTCGCCAGCAGCGGCTTCAGCACCGGATCCGCCGAGAGGTCGCGCGCGATGGCGTCCGGGTCCGCCGACAGGTCGAACACCCGCCGCACCCGCGCCAGCACGCCCGGCAGGGCCTTCAGCTCTGTCGTCTCGACGCAGACGGAGACCCGTCCCGGCTCGCCCGGCTCGACCGAGACCGACCCCTCGGCCCCGTCGATCTCCCGGCTCAGCGCCCGCGACCAGCGCCGCCCCTCCACCGCATCCCCGCGCCCGGCCAGCGCCGCCAGCATCGCGTCCCAGTCATAGGGCGGCGCATAGGGCAGGCTCAGCACCACCCCGCCCTCATGCGCCCGCTCGCCACGACGGCGCAGGGCCGAGGGCGGCCGCTCATAAAGCGCCTGAAACGTCTCATTGAACCGCCGCACGCTGCCGAAGCCCGACGCCAGCGCCACCTGCGCCATCGAAAGGTCGGTCTGGTGGATCAGGGCCTTGGCCAGCAGCACCCGCCGGGTCTGGGCCACACTGACCGGCGCGGCGCCCAGATGCTGGCGGAACAGGCGCCGCAGGTGCCGCTCACCCACGCCCAACCGCCCGGCCAGCGCGTCCACGTCGCCCTCATCCAGAGCCCCCGCCTCGATCAGCGCCAGCGCCCGACTGACCGTATTCGACGTCCCGCGCCAGGCGCCCATATCGGGGGCCGTCTCGGGCCGACAGCGCAGACAGGCCCGAAACCCCGCCTCCTCCGCCGCCGCCGCCGAGGCGACGAAAATCATGTTCTCTCTTTTGGGGGTCCGCGCCGGACAGACCGGACGACAGTAGATGCCCGTCGTCTTCACGCAGCCGAAGAACCGCCCGTCAAACCGCGCATCGCGCGTCAGCACGGCGCGATAGCAGGCCTCCTGATCGAGTGCGGCGGGGTTTTCCATGAGCGGAAGATAGGCCGGGGCGCAGGAGAACGCTCGCGGTTTTCGGACATGGGTGTGCAGCGGAGGTCAGAACCCTTGTCCCTTCTCCCTTCCCCCTCGACGGGGGAAGGGTCGGGGATGGGGGTGCGCGCGCGATGCTGAAAGGGATGGCGCGTTTGGAGAGGTCGATGACGCCTCCCGCGCCACGTCCTCACACAGTCTGCATCCACCCCCACCCAACCCTCCCCCATCGAGGGGGAGGGCTTTGATTTCGGGCCGGGTCGGGTCGGGAGATTCCTAAGGGCCGAGGGTTCAGCTCGATGCGTCGGGGAAGCGCCGGTCCTGTCCCGTGACCAGTCGGCCCAGCGCGCCGACGACCTTGAACACCCCGACCACGACGCCGAAGGCGACGCACAGCATCAGGATGGTCGGCAGCGGCCACCAGCCGCTTTCGAACATAGCCCGCACCCGCTCGATGAAGGTCTGCAGGTCCGGCACGAACACCACCGGCGACATCGGCGAATAGAGCCACAGCCAGCCAAACAGCGTCGCCTCCGCCGCCCCGAAGCCGGTATCGCCCAGGGCCGTGAAGCGCACGCCCTTGGTGTGGATGGCGCGGGTCAGGTCGAAGGCGATCCGCACCAGCAGCAACGCGATCAGCGGCCAGTAGAGAAGCGCATGGGTCTGGGCCAGCATCCGGCCGTAGTCGACGCCGTCCACCACCGTGCCCAGATCGGCGGGCGAGACATGCATCAGCGGCAGCCAGCCGCTCCACCACATCAGCACCACGCCCCAGCCCACGGCGCTGCCCAGCGCCCGCGCGGTCGGCGAGACGCCGCGCTTGCGTCCGGCGGTCGTCCCGCCCCAGTTCCCCTGTTTGACGCCGCGCGACAGGGCGTCGGCGTTCAGGTTGGCACCGAACTCGAACACGCCCAGATCGCGGACCCGCCATTCGCGCAGGAAGCGCGGCTTCTCCTTCTGGCGCTCGATGACGAAGGCGCCGAGGGTGGCGAAACCGATCAGGGTGATGGCGCTGGTGAACACGCTGTGGAAGGCCTGACCGATGGCCTGACCTGTCTGCACATCGCCAACGATCACCCGTACGACCACGCCCAGCACGGCGATGGCGGTGATGACGATCAGGCCGGCCTTCACCCCGAAGATCCACCAGGGATAGAGCTCCGGCCCGACCACATGCTGCGGGCCCGAGCCATAGCGGGCGGCGACCACCAGCGGATGGCCGATGTCGCGCAGGATCTCCTCCTGCTCGGCCTCGGTCAGGGGACGGCCCAGCGCCTCCTCCTTCTCCTCGAACCGGCTCAGGATCATCTCGCGCAACTCGGCGACGATGTCGGCCCGCTGGTCCTGCGGCAGCTGGGCGGCGACGGCATTCAGGTAACGATCAATCAGGTCCATCAGACTTCCCCTTGTCCCCCGATGTTCAAAGCAGCTTGTCGAGCGAGGCGCTGATGCCCCGCCATTCGTCAGTCAGGGCGACCAGCATCGACACGCCGCCGGGCGACAGGATGTAGAAGCGCTTCTTCCGCTTCTCCTCCTCGCGCCATTCGCTCTGCAGCAGCCCCTGGCTCTCCAGCCGGCGCAGCAGCGGGTAGAGGGTGGATTCCTCCATCTCCAGACCGTCCGCCGCCAGCGCCTGGCGCAGGGTGTAGCCGTATCGCTCGGTCCTGAGGCAGGCGAGCACCGCCAGCACCAGGGACCCGCGTCGCAGCTCCAGCCGCATGCTCTCGAAAAGTTCGGCATCAAGGCTCACGCCGCACCCTCCTGTTGCGTCACATAGTGTGTGACACACAGTGTATGGCGCATACTGTGCGAGGGAGTCAATAGCGACGATTTGCGAGGGAACGAACGATCGTGAAAACCGGTTGGCAGACCGCGCCCGACAGGCGCCTATGAGGGGCGGCGACGGCTCCGCCGGAGGCTCCAGCGCCCAGCCGCCCAGACCGCACCGAGCAACAGCCCGACTGCCAGACTCCCCCCAAGGAAGGTCGCCAGATCATTCCCCGTCAGGATCGCAAACCCCATTCTGGCGGGCGACAGCTGCCCCCCAGGCTCCACCACCGGCGCCGGCGGCACAGGGGAGCGTGCCAGCGCCCAGCCCACCCGGATGACCTGCGCCATCAGCACCCCCGCCAGCGCCAGAAGCGGCAGGGTGATCCACCAGAAGAGGGGCGAGGGAAGTCGGCTGCTCATCAGATCCTCCGGGACCACGACATTAACTCCCGCCATTGCTCGCCGCGCAACCCGTCCACCTCGCTCGCGGCCATGCTATGCATTCGTCAAACCCAGGAGCGCCCATGCCTGCTTTCGCCGCTGACGGCGTCACCGTCGTCGATCACCCGCTGGTCACCCACAAGCTGTCGATCATGCGGGCGAAGGACACCTCGACGGTCCAGTTCCGCACCCTGCTGCGCGAGATCTCGACCCTGCTCTGCTACGAGGTCACCCGTGACCTGCCGCTGGAGCCATTCCCGGTCGAGACGCCGGTCGGCCCGGCCGAGGGCGGCAAGATCGAGGGCAAGAAGCTGGTCTTCGTCCCCATCCTGCGCGCCGGTCTGGGACTGGTCGAGGGGATGCTGGACCTGGTCCCCTCCGCCCGCGTCGCCCACGTCGGCCTCTATCGCGATCCCGAGACGCTGGAGGCGGTCGAATATTATTTCCGCGCCCCGGAGGACGTCTCCGACCGGCTCTGCATCGTGGTCGATCCGATGCTGGCGACGGCGGCCTCCGCCATCGCCGCCATCGACCGGCTGAAGGCGCGCGGCGTGCAGCGGCTGCGCTTCGTCTGCCTCGTCGCCGCGCCCGAGGGCGTCGCCCGCCTGCGCGCGGCCCATCCGGACGTGCCGGTCTGGGCCGCGGCCGTGGACGATCATCTGAACGACCACGGCTACATCGTCCCCGGCCTCGGCGACGCCGGCGACCGGCTGTTCGGGACGCGCTAGCCGACCGGCTTCAGGTTGTCGCTGGAGTCCCGGTCGATCCACTTGTTGTAGGGATCGACGCCGGCGAACTTCGGCGCCTGCGTGGTGACGAAGCGCAGGGTCTGCGTCCCGCTCCGGATGGGGCGGCGCTCCATCAGGATGACGTCGTTCCGGTCGAAGGCGCCGACGCCCGGCTCGGCGGCGAACAGGCCGACGTCCATGGTCTCGTTCAGCGGCGCCTCGGCCTCGTCGCCCCGGCCGGTGACATAGAGCTTCCTGGCCTCGACCGTGATGCTGACGTCCCAGCGGCCATCGGCGCGACGGGTCGCGGTGGCTCCAGTGGTCCGCAGGTCATACAGGGCGACCCGCGCGAACAGGTCGTCGATCAGCCCCTGCTTGCCCGCCGGCGCCTCGGCCTTGAGGGCGGCGACCAGATCGGTCGAGCGCGGATAGGGCGCGCCGCGGAAGGCGTATTGCTGAAGCACCCGGCGCAGGGCGCGGTTGACCGCCTCCTCGCCCAGCTGGTCGCGGAGCAGGTACATCACCAGACCGCCCTTCTGGTAGTAGATGTACGGCTGGCCCTCGACCCGCATGAGCGGCATCTCCTCCAGCCGTTCGGTCCCCCGCGCGCGCAGATAGCTGTCCAGCTCGCGCTTCAGGAACTGCCGGATCTTGTCCGGGCCATACATCTTCTCCATCACCATCAGCGCCGAATACTGCGCCAGGGTTTCGGACAGGGCGGCGGCGCCCTGCACGTCCGCGCCGACGACCTGGTGCGCCCACCATTGGTGCGCGAACTCGTGGGCGGCGACGTAGGTCACGAAGTCGATCTTGTCCGGCTTCGACAGGTCGGTGATGAAGCCGAGCCCTTCGGACCAGGCGAAGGTGTTCGGATAGGACTGGGCGAAGGACGCATAGTCCGGGAACTCGGTGATCCGGGCCTGATCGAACTGGTAGCGGCTGAAGTTCGTCTGGAAATAGTCCAGCGAGGCGCCCAGGCCGTCCAGCATGCGCGGCACGTTGCGGTCGTGACGGGCGTCATGGAAGACCACCATCTCGACGCCGTCATGCATCCGCCGGCTCTCGACGTAGCGGGCCGACTGCACCGAGAAGAAGTTCAGCACCGGCGTGCGGGTGACGAAGCGGACCGTGCGGCGACCGTCGCGGGTCTGGTCCGAGACCTTGGTCCCGGGCGCCACCGGCGTCTGGTCCGCCTCGGTCGTCACGGTGATGTCCGCCGTCACCCAGTCGGCGCCGATATAGTTGCGCCCCACGCCCGTGGGATCGTCCAGGTCGCGCGGACGCAGCTCGGCCGGCAGGCCCCGCTTCCGACGCTGGGTGCGGTCGTCCAGCAGCCCCGCCCGGCTCATGCCGATCATCGGGGCGAACTCCATGTTGTTCACGAAGGTGCCGTTGTCGACCAGTCGGGTGGTGTTGCCGCCGTCCTTGAACCCGCGCTGGGTCATGACGCTTTCGAACGTCACAGCGCGGCGCTCGCCCGGCTGCATGGGGGTGGCGAAGCGGTAGATGCGATAGTCGAACTCCGGCCACTCGCGGGCCAGGGTCGCGCCCTGCACCTGAAGGCTGCGGACATCCAGATCGTCCGTCCAGCGCAGGTGGATCTCGTTCAGAGGCGCGGTCGTGCGGTTCTCGATCGTCAGGGTTCCGCGGGTCGTCAGCGACGGCGTATGCGGATGCAGGTCCATCACCAGCTGCAGATGGGCGGCCGAGGGCTGGGGCGTGTTCTCGTATCGCAGAAGCGCCCGCTCATAGGCCGCCTGCTCGTCACGCCGCGCGTCAGCGGTCTGGTACTCGTTCCAGACATTGGTGTTCAGATAGATGAAGCCGCCCAGCCCGGCGAAGGCCGCCAGCGCCGCCCCGCCGATCAGGCCCGCAGGCCCCTTCATCCGCGAGGGGAAGCGGGCCAGTCGCGGCTTCAGCCGGGTCTCGGTTCCGCGCCGCCACAGGCCATAGACCACGACCAGCAGGATCACCGCGAAGGCGCCCCAGTAGCTGTTGGTCCACATCGCGAACCGGGCGAAGTCGCCCAGGCCGTTCATGTCCGACAGCGGCATGCCGACGCCGCCGGAGTAGCTGTAGAGCACATGGTTGAAGCCCATGACGCCCAGCGCGATCCGGCTGATCATGTAGACGACCATGATCGCCCAGCCGACGAACTTGTTGGGGCTCAGCGCCTGGACGAAGATCGCCAGGATGGCCAGCAGCGTCATGTCGATCGCGCCCGGCAGGACGTACCAGTACAGGTATTTGCCGATCTCGAACTCGAAGTAGCCGTTGATCGACTGGACGATGATCCCGGCGACCACCGAAGCGGCGATGGTCGAGATCAGCACCAGCGACAGGGCGACGACCTTGGGCAGCAGCAGGACCCAGTCGGGCGTCGAGGTCGCATCGATGATCTCGTGGACCTTCCGCTCGCGGTCGCGCCAGACCATCTCGCCGGAGTAGTAGATGGCGATGATCATCAGGATCAGGCTGAAGCTTCCCATCAGCGCGGTGATCACGACGCGAGTGACCAGCACCACCGGCGCGCCGTAGATCTGGTCGGTCAGCATCAGCACCATGATGGCGAAGGCCACCGCCAGAACCAGCAGGATGCCGTAGGCGAAGCTCTTGAAGACCTGTCCCATCTCGAAGGCGGTCAGGGCAACCAGACGCGCCCGCACGGCGGCGAAGCCCTGCGTCGGCGCCGGCAGGGCCCCGACCACGAACGGCTGATCGGCCTTCGCCTCGGCCTCGGCGCGCTGGCGGTCCAGCTTCGTCGCCTTGGCGCCGCGGGCCGAACGACGGAACAGGGCCAGCGCCAGTCCCAGCACGGCCACGCCGACCGCCGTCCAGAACAGGCGGGTCCACAGGAAGACGCCTTCCAGCGGCACGTTCAGCGTGTTGCGCTCAAGCGGCGTCCAGTAGCGGGTCACCTGCTGATAGGCCGCCGCACCGAAGGGATCGACCCAGACGTTCAGGGCCTCGAACTCCGGCTTGGAGCCGAGAATGGAGGTCGCCACCGTGTAGAGGATGAAGACGGCGATGACGCCGACATAGGTCGCCATCATCGAGCGGAAGACGGTCGCCAGGGTGAAGAAGATGGCCGAGATGACGAACAGGCCCGGCAGGCCCAGCACAAGGACGGCGTACAGGTAATCCTGCGGCCGGATCGGCCCGAGGGTCTCGGGATCAATCCCGGGCATCAGGGTGCCGGCGATGTGTCCCAGCTGCGCGATGATCGCCGCCAGGGTCAGCGCCAGGAAGGCGCCCGTGAACCGGCCGAACAGATAGCCGGCGCGGCTGATGGGCGTGCTCATCATGATCGGGCCGAAGCCGGTGGCGTAGTCCCGGGTCACCACATTGGCCACCACGGCGGCGGAGGCCAGCATGAAGATCAGGTTCAGGATCATCTGCAGCCCGGTGATCGCGTAGGGCGAGTTCACGTGCACGTTGCCACCGGAGTTGATGGACAACACGTCGCTGAAGGCGGCGACCGAGAAGCTGATCAGGACGAACAGGATGCTGATGACCCAGAACGCCGGCTGGCGGATCTGGTATCTCAACTCGAAGGCGGCGATGTGGGCGAACATGAGCTTGCCCTCAGCCGGCTTTACGCGAGGCCGCGACGGCGGCGAGATAGACATCCTCGAGATTGGCCTTGCCCGCTTCGAAGCCGGCGCCCGGCGTGCGATCCGCCAGAACGGTGACCAGCACCCGGTCCTCGACCGAGCGGGTGGCGATGACGTTGTGGCCGGTCCTGAAGTCGGCCAGCTCCGCGCGCGCCATATACCCGCGCCAGATGCGGCCCTCCATCTGACGGATCAGTTCGTTGGGCGCGCCCTGGACCTGAACCTTGCCGCCGGCCAGCATGGCCATGCGCGGGCACAGGTCGGTCACGTCCTCGACGATGTGGGTCGAGAGGATGACGACGACGCTTTCACCGACCTCGGCCAACAGGTTGAGGAAGCGGTTGCGCTCCTGCGGGTCGAGGCCCGCGGTCGGCTCGTCGACGATGATCAACTCGGGGTTGCCGATCAGGGCCTGGGCGATGCCGAAGCGCTGGCGCATGCCGCCCGAGAAGCCGGCCAGAGCCTTGCCGCGCACGGGCCAGAGATTGACCTGGTTCAGCAGGGCCGCGACCGTTTCCTTGCGCTCCTTGCCGTTGGCGATGCCCTTGAGCACCGCCATGTGATCCAGCATGTCGTAGGCCGAGACCCGCGGATAGACGCCGAAGTCCTGCGGCAGGTAACCCAGCACGCGACGCAGTTTCTCCGGCGCGGCGATGACATCGATGTCGCCGAAGCGGATCGCCCCCGAGGTCGGGGTCTGCAGGGTGGCGATCGAGCGCATCAGCGTCGACTTGCCCGCCCCGTTCGGCCCCAGCAGGCCGAACATCCCCTTGGGGACCCCCAGGTTGACGCCGTCCAGGGCCCGCGTCCCGTTCCCGTAGACATGGGTCAGGTTCTCGATCGTCAGCATGGCGTCCCCCTTACAAAAAGCCGGCGCCAACGTGTCGCGCGGGCGCGAGGGCGGCAAGTTAAAGTTGGGTCACAAACGCGCGGAACGGGCGTGACGCACGGACCACTATGTCTTGAACCGCCAGCGGGTTAGACTGTTGCCGGACAACCGCAGGACCCGACCCCGCCCGTGCTTAAAAACCTGCTGCCCAGCAAGCCGGGGACCGAGCCCCTCGCCGAGGCGCTGAAGGCGTGCCGGACCCATTTCGTCTGGGCGGCGGTCTTCTCGGCCCTGGTCAACCTGCTCTACCTGACGCCGACCCTCTACATGATGCAGGTCTATGACCGCGTCGTCCCCACCGGCGGCATCGAGACCCTGCTGCTGGTCACCGCGGTCGCCGTCTTCGCGCTCGGCGCGCTGGCGGGTCTGGACTGGCTGCGCGGACGACTGATGCTGCGCGCGGGCCTGCGGCTGGACCGTCTGCTGTCCGGCAAGGTTCTGCAGCGGGTCGTCGATATCCAGGCCAAGGCGCCCTCGACCCACGCCCTGCGCGAGTTCGATCACGTGCGCGGCGCCATCGGCGGTCAGGGCATGCTGGCGCTGTTCGATGCGCCGTGGACGCCGATCTATCTACTGTGCTGCTTCCTGCTGCACCCGGCCATCGGCCTGCTGACCCTGGTCGGCGGCGGCATCCTGTTCACCCTCGCCTGGCTGAACGAGCGCGACACCCGCCCGCGCCTCGCCAAGGCCATCCAGTCCCAGAACCACGCCTATTCCGCGCAGGAGGCCGTCGCGGGCCAGTCCGAGGTCGTGCGCGCGCTGGGCATGCGGCAGTCCTCCATCAGCCGCCAGATCGAGCAGCGCCGCCGGGCCACCGCCGCCCAGGCCGACGCCCAGCTGGCCGGCGGTCGCTATTCGGGCGCGATCAAATTCCTGCGCCTGATCATGCAGTCGGCGGCGCTGGGTCTCGCCGCCTGGCTGGCGGTGAAGAGCGAGATCTCCCCCGGCTCCATCATCGCCTCCTCGGTCCTGCTCAGCCGCGCCGTCGCGCCGGTCGAGCTGCTGGTCGGGGTCTGGCCCAGCCTGGTGCAGGCGCGCGCCAGCTGGAAGACGCTGACCGACCTGTTCGCCGGCACCGCCGAGGTGGAGCGCGAGCGCACCGCCCTGCCCGATCCGGTCGGCCGGCTGCAGGTCGAGGGCGTGTCGGTGAAATTCCCCGACACCGAGGCCCCGCAACTGCGCAGCGTGACCTTCACCCTGCAGCCCGGCCAGACGCTGGGCGTCGTCGGCGCCAGCGGCTCGGGCAAGACCACCCTGGCCCGGGTGCTGTCCGGCGCGCTGAAGCCGCACGGCGGGGCCATCCGTCTGGACGGGGCCGAGTTTGACGCGCGCGAAGGCGACGAGCTGGCGCGCTGGATCGGCTATCTGCCGCAGGTGCCCAGCCTGTTCGCCGGGTCGATCAAGGACAATATCTCGCGCTTCTCGACCGCCACCGGCGTGGATCAGGACAGCGCCGACCGGGACGCCGTGAAGGCCGCCATCGCCGCCGGGGCGCACGAGCTGATCCTGCGCCTGCCGAAGGGCTACGACACCATTCTGGGGCCATTCGGACAGGGCCTGTCCGAATGGCCCCAGAATGGTGTCGTAGCCC
>JAVHYH010000103.1 GCA_031119155.1 Brevundimonas sp. | reverse complement strand
CGACTGTCCCTCTCGGCCCTGCTGCTGGCCGGAACGGCGCTGGGCGCGATGCCCGCGGCGGCGTCGACCGTCCCGCCTGCCGTGGTGCAGGCCCAGACCGCGACGACCCCCGTGCTGACCAGCGCCGAGGACTGGCGCCGGATGGCCGAGACCGGCGGCCAGTATCCGATGTTCGCCGCCGAGCAGGCGCGGATCGAGCGGATGGTGCGCGGGGCCATGGGGCGCGAGATCGATGTGCCGGTCCCGCGCGATCCGGGCGGCGGCTACACCCACGAACAGCACAAGCGGAACTATCAGGCGATCTACAGCGCCGGGACCCTCTACCGCCTGACCGGCGACCGGGCCTATGCGGACTTCGCCCGCGACCTGCTGCTGAAATACGCCGACCTGTATCCGACGCTGGGCGCCCATCCGGCCGGTCGCGGGCAGATCCCGGGCCGGATCTTCTGGCAGACGCTGAATGACTCGGTGTGGCTGGTCTATTCGGTGCAGGGCTATGATGCGATCCGCGAGACGCTGAGCGCCGAGGACCGCCAGAAGATCGACGATCAGGTCTTCCGCCGCATGGCGCGCTTCCTGTCGGATGACACGCCCAACAATTTCGAGCGCATCCATAACCACGCCACCTGGGCCGTCGCCGCCGTCGGCATGACCGGCTATGTGCTGCGCGACGCGGAGATGTCGAACAAGGCCCTGATGGGGCTGCAGCAGGACGGTTCGGCGGGCTTCATCGCCCAGATCGACCAGCTGTTCTCGCCGGACGGCTACTACGAGGAAGGGCCGTATTATCAACGCTATGCGCTGGCGCCCTTCATCATCTTCGCGCGGGCCATCGAGCAGAATGATCCGGCGCGCGGCATCTTCCGCCATCGCGACGGGGTGCTGCTGAAGGCGGTCGATACGCTGGTTCAGTCCAGCTACGGCGGCTATTTCATCCCGATCAACGACGCCATTCTGGACAAGGGGCTGGACACCGAGGAACTGGTGACCGGCGTGGCCATCGCCTATGCGCGCAGCCGTGATCCGGGCCTGCTGTCCATCGCCGAGCGCCAGGGCCGCACCTTGCTGTCGCCGGACGGGCTGAGCGTCGCACAGGGCGTGGCCGAGGGCGCGGCGCGTCCGTTCGACTTCCGCTCGGTGCTGCTGCGCGACGGCGCGGACGGCACGCATGGCGGCCTCGGCATTCTGCGCGAGAACGGCGAGGACGGTCAGGCGCTGGTGTTCAAGGCCACGGCCATGGGCATGGGCCACGGTCATTTCGACAAGCTGAACTGGCTCTTCTACGACAACGGCCAGCGGGTCGTGACCGACTATGGCGCGGCGCGCTTCCTGAACATCGAGGCCAAGGCGGGCGGCATCTACCTGCCGGAGAACAACAGCTGGGCCAAGGCGACGGTCGCGCACAACACCCTGGTGGTGAACGAGCGCAACCAGTTCGGCGGCGACTGGCGCGTGGGCGAGGAGCGGGCGCCGGAGGTGCTGTTCTTCGAGACCGGGGAGGGGACGCAGATCGTCTCGGCCCGTCAGACCGGCGCCTATGACGGCGTGGTCTTCACTCGCACCCAGGCGCTGGTCGAGCATCCGGATCTCGGCCTGCCGATCGTCATCGACCTGCTGCGCGCCACCGGTTCGGCAACCGCGCGGTATGACCTGCCGCTGCACTACAACGGCCATATCATGAACGTCGGGTTCGAGGCCCAGCGAGCCGTGGCCGACCGCCCGGTGCTGGGCCGCGCCGACGGCTATCAGCATCTGTGGGTCGACGCCTCGACGGCGGCGGCGCAACAGACGCGCAGCCTGACCTGGCTGCTGGACGGCCGCTTCTACACCTGGCGGTTCGGGGCCAGCGCGCCGTCGCGGGCCATTCTGGCCGAGACGGGCGCCAATGACCCCGACTTCAACCTGCGCCGTGAGCCGCTGCTGATCCAGCGCGTGGACGGCCAGTCCGAGGTGTCCTTCTTCGGCGTGCTGGAGCCGCACGGCCGCTACGACGGGACCGCCGAGACGGTGACCGGCGCCAGCAGCCGGATCCAGGACATCAAGCGGGTGCGCGGCGACGGCGCCGAGGTGATCGTGCTGACCCTCGCGTCGGGCAAGACGCTGGCGCTCGGCGTGGCGGACGATGTGACGGCGGGCGCCGCCCATTCGGTTTCGGCCGACGGGCAGACCTGGCGCTGGACCGGCCCCTGGGCCCGACTGGATCGATAGAGGCCGGCGCGCAGGCGACCGACCCGTGACGGGAGTGAGAGAGTGACGCAGAAACGATCCGCAGTCCGATGGCTGATTGTCGGCCTGATCGCCGTGGCCACGGTGATCAACTACATCGACCGCAACGCGCTGGCCGTGATGTGGCCGGAGATCGCCGGCGACATCGGTGCGACCAAGGAGGACTACGCACTTCTGGTCACCATCTTCATGCTGTTCTACGCGGCGGGCCAGTTCGTGTTCGGACGGCTGTTCGACAAGATCGGTACGCGGATGGGCTTCGCCCTGTCCATCGGGGTCTGGTCGATCTCCATCGCCCTGCACGCCGTGGCCAACTCGATCACCTCCTTCGGCATCGTGCGCGCCATGCTGGGCATCAGCGAGGCCGGCGCCTGGCCGGGTGCGGTCAAGGCCAATGCCGAGTGGTTCCCGCCCAAGGAGCGGGCCTTCGCCCAGGGCATCTTCAACGCCGGCGCCTCGATCGGGGCCATCATCTCGGCGCCGCTGATCGCCCTGCTGTTCCTGTGGCTGGGCTGGAAGGGCACCTTCATTCTGGTCGGCGCGCTGGGCTTCGTCTGGCTGCTGCCCTGGCTGATCATCTACCGCGCCGGTCCGGACAAGCATCCGTGGGTGAGCGAGGCCGAGCGGGTCCTGATCCTCGACGCCCCGGCCGACGCCGGCGGGCCGGTCGGCCCGATCTACACCCCGACGCTGAAGCAGATGATGTCCCATCGCCAGAGCTGGGGCGTGGTCATCTCGCGCTTCTTCCTGGATCCGATCTGGTGGCTGTTCGTGTCCTGGCTGCCGATCTATCTGGCCGAGACCTTCAGCTTCGACATCAAGCAGATCGGCATCTTCGCCTGGGTGCCCTTCGTCGGCGCCATGATCGGCAGCCTGTCCGGCGGCTGGCTGTCGGGCAAGCTGATCGCCTCGGGCTGGAGCGCGGATCGCGCCCGCAAATGGGTCATCACCTTGGGCTGCATCATCATGGCCCCGGCCCTGCTGGGCGCGGTGCTGGCGACGGATCCGACCGTCGCGGTGCTGACCATCGCGGTCGTGCTGTTCGGCTTCCAGGTGGCCATCGGCAACATCCAGACGATCCCGGGCGACCTGTTCCACGGCAAGTCCGTGGGCTCGCTGGCCGGCATCGGCGGCATGGCGGCCGTGGCCGGAACCCTGATCACCACCTGGCTGGTGCCGGCGATGACCAAGGTCTCCTACGCGCCGATCTTCATCCTGGTGGCCTCGCTCATCCCGCTGAGCCTGACCGCGATCTGGTGGATCACCGGACCGGTTCGCAAGCTTGACGAGCCCGGCGCCGCCCGTCCGGCCGATCCGGCCTGAACCCCTTTTCCAACCCCGTCCTCCCTTAGGACTACGAGAGACATGACGTTCAAGAACAAGGTGGCCATCGTCACCGGCGGCGGCCGCGACATCGGCCGGGCGGTTTCGATCCAGCTGGCCGCCGCGGGCGCCAAGGTCTGCATCAATTTCGCCAATGACGAAGTCAGCGCGCAGGAAACCCTGCGCCTGATCAAGGACGCCGGCGGCGAAGCCATCCTGCACCGCGCCGACGTCACCGACGCCGCGGCCGTGGACGGTCTGGTCGCCGCGACGCAGGCGGCCTTCGGTCAGAAGATCGACGTGCTGGTCAACACGGCCGGCGGCATGGTGGCGCGCAAGCCGCTGGCCGAGATCGACGAAGCCTTCTTCCACACGGTGATGGACCTGAACCTGAAGTCGGTCTTCCTGACCACCAAGGCCGTGGTCCCGCACATGGAGGCGGGCGCCGCCATCGTGAATTTCGCCTCGCTGGCCGGTCGTGACGGCGGCGGTCCGGGCGCGGCCATCTATGCCACGTCCAAGGCGGCGGTGATGACCTTCACCCGTTCGATGGCCAAGGAGTTGGGGCCGAAGGGCATTCGCGTGAACGCCCTGTGCTGCGGCATGATCTCGACCCGCTTCCACGACGACTTCACCAAGCCGGAAGTGCGTCAGGCGGTGGCCAACGGCACGCCGCTGCGTCGTGAGGGCCGTCCCGAGGAAGCCGCCGCGACGGCGGTCTTCCTGGCGTCGGATGCGGCTGGCTTCATGACCGGCGCCAATGTCGACGTGAACGGCGGCACCTTCTTCTCCTGATCCTGAACGCCGAGGGGTGTTGACGATGCGTGGCATGATGACGGCCGTGGCGTGCGCCGCGGCCCTGATCCTCGCGGCCGGGCCGGTCCAGGCCCGGACGGCTCCGGGCGATCCCGTGTGGGTCGCCGCCTGGACCGCTTCGGCGGCTCCGGATCGCAGGGACGGGACGCCCGAGGCGCCGGTGCTGTTCAACGCCCAGACGGTGCGTCAGGACATGCGGCTGGGGACCTCGGCGACCGCCGTGCGGTTCCGCATCACCAATGAACTGGGGGCCGCGCCGCTGAGGCTCGACAGCCTGACGGCGCGCCTGACGAATGGGCAGGGCGCCGCCGTGCCGGTGACCTTTGACGGCCGGACCGAGGTGGTCATCCCCGTCGGGGCGGCGTGGATCAGCGATCCGGTCGCCCTGACGGTCCCGGCCTTCGGGGATGTGTCGCTGAGCGTCCACTTCCCCGAGGCGACCCAGCCGGCGGTGCGCCGCACTCCGGTCCGGATCGTGGATGGGCAGGGCGAGGTCCCGGACAGCGCCCGCGTCGTGCGCCGCCAGAACGTCGTCTCGGCCGTCTATGCGCAGCGCGACAGCGCCCCGACCGTGGTGGTGGCGCTGGGCGACTCGATCACCGAGGGGGCGACCGCCACGCTGGACGCGCACCGCGAGTGGACCAGCCTGCTGGCCCGCCGCTTCGAGGAGACCTGCCCGGGCCAGATCGTCCTGCTGAACCAGGGCATCAGCGGCAATCGTCTGATGGACCACGGGCGCAGCCATTCGGCGCTGGCGCGGCTGGACCGCGACGTGCTGGCCCTGCCGCAGGCGGACTATGTGATCCTGCTCGAGGGCATCAATGACATTCGTCACGCCGGCGATCCGGCTCGACCGGGACGGAACGCGACGGACATGATGCTGGGCTATCGCCAGGTCGTCAGCCGCCTGCACGACCGGAACATCCGGGTGATCGGCGGCACCCTGACCCCGTTCGAGGGCTCGGAACGCTACGAGCCGGTGTCCGAGGGCACGCGGCAGGCGCTGAACGCCTTCATCCGCGACGGCGGCGTGTTCGACGGCGTGATCGACTTCGACGCCGCCGTGCGTGATCCGGCCAAGCCCGAGGGTTTCCGGGAAGGCGCCAGCCGCGACGACCGCCTGCATCCGAATGACGAGGGCTATCGCCTGATGGCCGAGAGCGTCGATCTGGCCCAGTTCGGCTGTCGCCCGGCATGACCGATCCGACGACCGGCTGGGCGGTCCCGGCCGCGGAAGGCCGTGCCTGGGACTGCATCGCGCTGGGCGAGGTGATGCTTCGTCTCGACCCCGGCGAGGACCGGGTGCGGAGCGCCCGCGCCTTCACCGTCTGGGAGGGCGGCGGCGAGTACAATGTCGCCCGGGGGCTGAGCCGCACCTTCCGCCGTCCGACCGCCGTGCTGACGGCCCTGCCGCGCAACGAGCTGGGCGTGCTGACCGAGTCCCTGATCGCCTCGGCGCGGGTCGATGTCCGCCATGTGCTGTGGCGGGACTGGGACGGCATCGGGCGCAACACCCGGCTGGGATTGAACTTCACCGAGCGGGGCTTCGGCGTCCGGGCGCCGCTGGGCGTCTCGGATCGCGCCAACTCGGCGGCCTCGGCCCTGGCACCGGAGGATTTCGATTGGGACGCCCTGTTCGGTTCAGGCGGCGCGCGGTGGCTGCACACCGGCGGCATTTTCGCAGCCCTGTCCGAGAGCACGGCCCGCACCGCCATCGCGGCGGTGAAGGCGGCGCGTCGCCATGGCGTGCCGGTCTCCTATGACCTGAACCATCGCGCCAGCCTTTGGAACAGCCACCCCGATCCGTCGGCGGCGCGGGAGGTGAACCGGACGATTATCGCCGAGGCCGATCTGCTGTTCGGCGACGATCACGGCCTGCGCGCCTGTCTGGGGCTGGCCGACGACTGGGCCGGCCGTCGCGGCTGGGCCACCGATCCGGCGCCGCCGACGCGGGCGGCGATCCTGGCCTTCGAGATGTTCCCGAACCTGAAGGGCGTGGCCTACACCCTGCGCGATCCACGCAGCGCGTCGGAGAACAGCTGGCAGGGCGTCTTCCATGACCGGACCGATCGGTATGTGTCGGCCCTGCAGTCCAATCTCGAGATCCTTGACCGCGTCGGGGGCGGGGACGCCTTCGCCTCGGGGGTGATCCACGCCCTGCTGAACGGCGAGGACGGGCAGCGGGCGGTCGAGCTGGGTGCGGCCCACGGCGCGCTGGCGATGACCACGCCGGGCGACAACGCCAACGTCAGCGCGGACGAGGTCGAGGCCTTGGCCCGGGGCGACAAGGCCGCCGCCCGCCGCTGAGGATCAGGCCTCGCGGTCGTTCCAGCAGCGGACGGTCAGATCGTGCGGGCCAATGGGCGACGTGGCTTCGATCAGGACTGTCCGGCTTTCGCCGGCGACCAGATCGAAATGGTTGTCGCTGAACCGCAGGTCGGCTCGCTTCGAAGTCAGGTGGACGAAGGCGAGCCAGGCGTCGGCCCGCAGGTCAACCTTCAGCCGCATCGGGCTCAGCCGACTGATCTCCACCGCAGGACGGGCGGACGGCAGCTTCAGGTCACGGATCGGGACCGGAAGGAGGCGCGCCCGCTCGAAGGCGCCCTCGGTGGAGCGGGCGTGGAGGACCAGGTCATCGTCCTTCGGCAGGGCGCCACGCCAGGGGATGTGGTGGCCATTGGCCGGGGCCGTCGATGATACCGTCCACTGGTCGCGCGCCTCGCCGGACAGGGTTTCCAGCGTGACCACGATGTCACCGGACACAGGGGTGGCGGTGTCATTGGTGACCCACAACTCGACCTGATCGCCGACCGCCTTGAAGGAGGCCAGCACCGGCGCGAAGGCGCGGCGCACGGCATGGTAGGCCGCCTTCTCGACGCCGTCGAAATCGATCAGGCTCCAGCTGACGCAGGGCCAGCAGTCGTTGAGCTGCCACAGGACCGCGCCGGAGCAGTGCGGGCGGCGGCGGCGGAAATGTTCGATGCCGAACTTCAGCCCCTCGGCCTGACACCACTGGGTGAAGTCAACGTAGTCGCGCAGGGTCGTCGGCAGGCCGGTGACCGGGATCATCATGGCGTCGGCCTTGCGGGCCTCATCCTTGATCCGGGCGAGGAAGCCCTCGCTCTCCGGCGTCAGGTCGGCCGGGTCCATCCAGCGTTCCAGAGTCTCCAGCGCGGTCGCAGCCTGCAGGCCGAACTCGCTGACAAACCGGGACATATCCTCGGCATAGCGGGGGTAGCCGACCCCTTCGGGCGAGGACTGGAACTCGCCGATCATGTCCGCGTCCGGGATCGGCGGGATGCCGTGCCAGACGGTCCAGTCGTGGACATCGCCGGCGATCATGCTGTTGGGGTTCGGGCCGCCCCACGGGCTGCCGGGGCGATAGGGCGTTTCCGGATCGAGTCGTGACAGCACCTCGGGGAACACCTCGTCATACAGCTTCAGGCCGGACAGCACGCCGTCCTCGCCGGCCATGTCGTTGTTGATCCGGTGCATGGCCTGGCTTTCGTTGTTGCCGCACCAGACCGCCAGGCTGGGGTGATGGCGCAGGCGGCGCACCTGCTCCTCGGCCTCGATCCGCACCGAGGCGGCGAAGGCGTCGTCCTCGGGATAGTGGGCGCAGGCGAACATGAAGTCCTGCCAGACCAGCAGGCCTGCCCGGTCGCACAGGTCGTGGAAGAGGTCGGGCTCATAGATGCCGCCGCCCCAGACCCGGATCATGTTCATATTGGCGCGGACCGACTGGTCGATCAGCCGGGCGTAGGCGACCGCATCCACGTCAGCGACAAAGGAGGAGGCGGGCACCCAGCAGGCGCCTTTGGCGAAGATCGGCACGCCGTTCAGCACGAACCGGAAGAAGGTCGCGCCGGGTTCGTCGGGATCCGGCGACTCGTCGATGGCGATGGTGCGCAGGCCGATCGTCTGGATCGACTCGTCGAGCGTCTCGCCGTCCCTGGACAGGGTCACGGCGAGCGTGTGCAGGGGCTGGCCGCCGAGGTCGGCGGTCCACCACAGACGGGGTTTCTCGATGGGAACCGGCAGGGTCAGCGAAGCGTCGGCCGGGCCTTCGTGCCGGAACAGGACGGCGCCGTCCGGGTCGGTGAGGGTGGCTTCGACTCGCGCGCCCGCCGGCGCTTCCAGCGTCAGTTCGATCCGGGCATCGGCGCGGTCGGTCGAGGCGGACAGGGTGGCGAAGCGGAGGTCGGTGATGCGGGCAGGGGACCGCACCTCCAGCCGCGCGGCCTTCCAGATGCCGACCGTCGGCAGGTCGGGGCCCCAGTCCCAGCCCCAGCCGAACTGGGCCTTGCGCATGGCATTGCGGCGGGAGCGGCTGATCCGGTCGGTGAAGGCGCTCCAGATCGGCAGGGTGCGCTCCGGCGCCGTCGCGGGCGGGTCGAAGCGGACGGCCAGCGTGTGCTCGGCGCCGGCCTTCAGATGATCGGTGACGTCGAAGGTCCAGCGTCGGAACATGTTGTCCGCGCGCCCGATCTCCACCCCGTCGAGGAAGATGACGGCGAAGGTGTCGAGCCCGTCGAAGACCAGTTCGGCGCGTTGTCCGGGTGCGAGGGCAGGGGCGGTGAAGGTCGTGTGCTGCCACCACTCGCGATCACGGACCCAGGCGGCGTCGGTTTCGGTCCGGCCCTGAAACGGGTGGGAGAGCCGTCCGGCGTTGATCAGGGCCTGATAGACATCGCCCGGCGCGGTAATGGCGATGCCGTCGTCCGGCCTGTCCGTCGCGGAGCCCGTTCCGGGATCGCGATCAAGCAGGGTCCAATGCTCCAGCGCGATGCCGATCATCCGGCGGCCCTCGCGGCCTCGACCTCGGCGATGAAGGCCTCCGTTTCGGCGTTCGCCTGTTCTCCGGCGCCGATGAAATAGTTGTGGCCGATGTCCTGGAAGGTCACGAGTCGCGCGCCGGGGATCATCTCCGCCAGCGCCTTGCCCGCCGCGTAGGGCACCAGAAGATCCTGGGTGCCATGAAGCACCAGCGTCGGCAGTTTGAGGGCGCGGACCTCGTCGGGGTTTACGCTGTAGGCGGAGACCGCGAGCCCTTGGGCGATCACGCCGTGAAGAACGAAGGGGTCCTTCTCGAGGACCGCCATGTCACGCGCGATCCGGTCGTCGGGCGCGGCGTCGCCATAGCCGTTCTTGAACTTTGGCTTCGCCAGAAGCTTCAGGACCGGCATGGCGTGATAGAGCAGTCGGATCAGCCAGTCGGGCCTGCGCTTGACGTCCGCGGTCTTGGCCATGGTGCAGCCCAGGATCAGCGAGCGCACCCGTTCCGGATAGCGCAGGCCGAACTCCAGGGCGATGCCGCCGCCCATCGACACCCCATAGACGTGAGCCGTCTCGACACCCGCCGCATCCAGCACCGCAAGGGCGTCGGCGGTCATCTCCTCGACGCTGGTCCGGCGAGGCGCATCACTCTGGCCTGTGCCGCGATTGTCGAACGAAATCAGATGGTAGCGGTCACCCATCGCCTCCTTGAGCGGATACCACATGCCCGAGCTGTAGCGGTGCCCCATGATCAGCAGGATGGGCACGCCCGAACCTTCTTCGGTCCACGCCAGGCGCACGCCACCACGATCCAGAAAACGCATGACCTTCTCCCTCGTGCGGCTTGTTTTTGTCTCGGGGACAGCCGCTTCGAGCGACACACTCCGTCGGGTTTGAGTTGAATGCAAGATGTTCATTCGTGATTGAATGAGTGTTGACGAAAGTCGAAATCGGTGAAAACCATCAGGACATGGCGACGTCAGATCGCCGAGGAAACATCACAGGATAGGGAGGGCCTGATGGGCCGTAGTCTCTGGATTTCGACGTCCGTCGCGGCGCTGCTCTGGTGCGGCGTCGCTCATGCGCAGGAGGCTGCGCCGCAGTCGCAGGAGGCGGTTTCGACGCTCGGCGAGGTGGTCGTCACCGCCGAACGGCGCACGACCAACCTGCAGGAAACGCCCATCGCGGCCTCGGTCCTGACCGGCGAGCAACTGCAGAACAAGGGCGTCATCAACATCGAGACCCTGCAGTTCTCGATGCCGTCGGTGACGGTGCAGAACTCGGGTCAGGGCAACAGCTTCAACGTCCGGGGCATCGGCAAGACCGAGAACAGCTCCAGCATCGGCGTGGGCGTGATCACCTATCGCGACGGCGTGGCGGTCTTCCCCGCCTATTTCCAGAATGAGCCCTTCTACGACATCCAGAGCCTCGAGCTCCTGCGCGGTCCGCAAGGCACCTTCGCCGGTCAGAACGCCACCGGCGGCGCGGTCTTTATCACCCAGCGCAACCCCGACTTCTCGGGCGTGAACGGCTACATCACCGGCCAGTACGGCAGCTATGACAATGTGCGTCTGCAGGGCGCGGTGAACGTGCCGCTCGGCGACACCTTCGCGATGCGTCTGGCCTTCAACCGCGAGGAGCGTGACAGCTTCTACAACGTCATCCAGGGCACGCCGACGACGGGCAACACGCCGGGCGAATATGAAAGCGAAAGCTATCGCGCCAGCTTCCTGTGGGAGCCGACCGAAGCGCTGCGCGTCCTCTGGAAGAACGACTACAGCCGCGTCGATCTGGGCGGCTATCCGACCACCCCGCTGGCGGGCCGGGACGGCCTGTTCAACCTGCGTTGGAACGGTCCGGCGCTGGCCCAGGACGAGACCTTCCGGTCGGTCCTGAACATCAGCTACGAGTTCGACAACGGCATCACCCTGCGGTCGGTCACCGGCTATCAGGACGGCACCACGGCGGTGCGCGCCCTCGAGACCGTCGCGGCTCCGGACGGCACGGT